>DATLVW010000185.1:0-18450 GCA_035577085.1 Thermoanaerobaculia bacterium | reverse complement strand
ATGAGGTAGCGCTCGTCGTGAACGCGCTCGACTTTGAACTTCGCCAACGCCTCGGGGGCATCGATGAGTCGGCGGTTCGTGAAGTAGTCGACCGTGTCGATCGTCTGCTGCACGCCGTTTTCGCGAACGATGAAATCGTCTTTCGTCAGTCCGAGCATCTGGTTACCGCGGTTATCGGTGACCACCGCGTCGAGCTGGACGAGATTGACATCGACCTTCTCGCCGAAGGTTGGTGAAGGTTGTGGTGGCGGCGGAGGCTGCTGCGCGAAAAGCGGTGCGGCAGCAAGAATGAGCACCGGGAAGAAACGCATGGACATGAGTCCCCCTTCGGCGATACCTAACGAGGTTGCGGCGAGAGGGGATTCCTCGAATCGAGCTCAGCGCACGGTTCTTGCTGCTTGTTCACCGCAATGAAAGGACGGCTGCTCGTCATTCTCATCGCGCTCTTCGCTGCGCCGCTGCTCGCGCAGCATCGGGTGGATGTTCTGGTAGATGCCGAGGGCGCGCGGCGTCCCGGACGGAACGCAGACTTCTCGACCGGCGTCCATTTCGACCCGGAGTTCGGAACCGGTGGCGGCGCCGGCCTCGGATTAAATTTCTTTCTGACCGACCGCGTATCGATCGAGGCCAAAGCCGCTGCGCTGGAATCGCAGCTCAAAGTCCGAACGATCGGCTCCGACTTCTTCGCGGTCGCGGATCTCGGCCGTGCTCAGATTTACCCGATCACCGCGTTGCTGCAGTGGCATCTCACCGAACACGGCACGATCCGTCCGTACCTCGGCGCCGGCGTCGCGCACGTCATTCTGCGCAACATCAATCACTCGGTGGGAAGCACAGGAGCCAGCGGCATCCACTTCAAAGACCCGACGGGAATCGTCGTCGACGGCGGACTGGAAGTGCAGCTATCCAAGCGTTGGAGCATCCTCGGTGATGCCCGCTACATCCCGATCGAAACGAAGTCGGAGGCGGCCTTCATCGGCACTTCGTCGTCGGTCAAAATGAACGTTCGCCCTCTGATTGTTTCGACCGGACTTTCGTGGCGGTTCTGATCGGAAGAGCTCCTATCGCGGCGCGGAATGAACCTCGGGATAGCCCGGTTTGACCGGTCGGCGCGGATCTCCTAGAATCCGCACTCTTTTTCGCGCCGTTCCCGGCGCGTCCCGACTTCCCCGGGGCATAGCTCAGCCTGGTTAGAGCGCACGGTTCGGGACCGTGAGGTCGGAGGTTCAAATCCTCTTGCCCCGACCACCTTAACTGCCTTCCCGAGAGGCAGTTAGATTCTGGAGCTTCGGAGCTGTACCAATTACGTCCCCTTCGACCGAGAATCGGAGGCGGACATGTTGGCTCTCTATCGCAGACACACTTCAACGTGCGGTCAAACCTCTAGGCGGTATCGCCGCTGCCAGTGCCCCATATGGGTGCAGGGCACACTTGCCGGCGAAGAAATCCGTAAATCTCTCGACCTCACTTCGTGGGATTCCGCCGAGCGAGTTGTTCAGGCTTGGAAGGAAGCGGGAAAGATCGGCGCCGAAGGTAGGCGCGCCGTGAGCGTCGAGGACGCTGTTACGAAGTACCTGCGCGACGCTGAAACCCGGCTCAAAGCAAGTACGGTTGATCTCTACCGCCGAGGCCTGAAACATCTCCTTTCGTGGTGCGAAGCGGAAGGCGTGAAAGCTCTCCCCGAGCTGGACCTCGAGAAACTGCGGACGTACCGCGAGGCTTGGACGTGCAAACCGGTGACCGCGGCGCGAAGAATCGACCGGCTCAAAATCTTTTTCGGCTTCTGCCTGGATACCGGCTGGATTCAGAAGAACCCCGCGAAGGCTCTGAAGCCGCCGGAGGTCCGGACCGTCGGCAAGGAACCCTTCTCCGAGGAGGAGCTACCGAAAATCTTCGAGGCGTGCGGCCGGCTCATCACGCGGGGAACCTACGGCAAAGAGAACGTGAAGCGGGTCCGGGCGTTCATCTACATCCTCCGATACACCGGCCTGCGCATCTCTGACGCCGCCAGTCTCAGGGTATCGGATGTGAGAGATGGGAAGGTTCTGCTGCGGACCGAGAAGACGGGAACGCTCGTGTGGATTCCGATTCCTCAGTTCGTCGTAGATGCCCTAGCCGCAGTTCCTAGGGTCAGTGAGTATTACTTCCAGACCGGCAAGGCGAAGCCGAAGACCGTCCGCGGCGGATGGGACCGGACGATTCGAACGGTTCTCACTTTGGCTGAGGTGAACCACGGGTCGGCGCACTCGTTCCGCACAACGCTCGCGGTGGACTTGCTGAACAAGGGAATCGCAGTTGAGACGGTAGCGGCGATCCTCGGGAACTCGCCGGCGATAGTTATTAAGCACTACGCCCCGTTTGTGAAATCGAGGCAGGTGGCACTCGAAACAGCCGTCCGTTCTCTCTGGGTTGAGCCGAAGCCGCAACTTGCGCTCGTGAAAACAGCCTGATCTTCTTCAGAACCGGTAAGAAATCGTCCAGAAATGGGCGGTTTTACCTTATTTAGGCCAGTCCTTACGGCGTAGGGCGTATAATCAGAGCGGTTCGATTGCTGAGGTGTACTCAGCTAACGGTGAAAGCCGACACGGTATCGACCCCATCGCAGGATGGAAACATGAACGAGCTGACAAGCTCAAAACTATGCAGCATGAGACCGAATGGTCCGAAAGGCATGTATGGCCAATCCAGGCAAAGCTACGCCCACCCCACCCCAGGATCTCTCCCAATCCTTCCAACGTCTTGCAGAGTCCGCCAACCGTCTGAATAAAGCGTCGGATGAGTTGTCGAGAGCTATCGGCCCGATCGAGGCTGTGTTCAAAAAACTGAACCTCGGCATCGCGAAGTGGCACGTATTCTTTGGACCCTTTCCAGACCAAGACGGCGACTACCATCAGCTGGAAATCGGCTACGCGAAAATGGGGGGGAAGTGGTGTATCGCGCTTGCGGAAGAAAGCGGTAACGTGCATGCGTCTGATCCGGACTATGGATCAAGAACGTCCTGGGCTTTCAATGATGCGCCGAGACAATTGAGAATCCGAGCCGTAAAAGAGATTCCGAAACTCTTGGAAGCGCTCGTTGAGGAAGCCGATAAGGTCACGAGTGAGCTTGAGGTAGAAACGAGGCGGGCGCAAGAGGTAGGCGAAACCTTAACGACTTTAGCGGCGACCAGCGGAGTAAGGCGATGAGCATGACGATCGCCTTCCTAATTCTGCTCATCATAGGGCTTCTCATTTTTTACAAACTAACAAATACGGCATTGAACCGGAGGGCCAACGTGCGAGCTGGCGCGAGGCTAGGTCCGGGTTCGTTCTTCTTTGAAGTGAAGGATCAAGAAGCCGACGATCGGCCGAACAAAGAATAGTGTTTGTAGCGGGGTGGTTTCGGCCATCCCGCTTACCGGCTCACAGCTTTGTCGTTCTCGCCCGTGCCGACCTTGCTCTGACGCTTCACTTCGTTCGTAACGTCCTGGAGAATGCGGAGCGCCTTCTCCTTTCCGAAGACTTCGACGATGAATTCTCCACCTTCGTCTGTGCCGCGCTTTTCGATGTACTCGTCCAGCTTGCCGAGGGTCGCGAGCTCGACGATGAGACGGTTAAGAAGCTCGCTTTCGTAGAGTTGGTTCGCGAGACAGAGCACTTCGAGCGCATCGGTTGCTGTGGCGGTTTCGCCGGCGTTCATGGCATCCCGTGCGATGAAGTAACCCGGAGAGTCCAGCAGAAAGAATTGCTCGAACTGCGTGGCGGTGATGAGTCGGAGCCTTAGGGTCTTTCTCATTCGTTAGGTCTCCTCGTCCAGGTCGAAGAGGTCAGAGGCGGTAATAGGTTCGCGTGTGAGTCTTCGGATAGCGACGGTGATGGCTTTGATGCACTTCCGGGTAGGTTCCATTTGCCCTTTCCGGATGCGGAGCAAGTGCTGCCGGGAGTAGTCGGCCTCGAACGCGATCCGAATGGGTTTCAACTTGCGGGACTTGATGAATGCTTCGAGCTTGGTCATGAGAGCCTCACGATGAGATTGACCGCGCCGATGATTTGGAACTCGCCGGTCAAGTGTTTGTTCGGGTGTTCGAGGAGTTCCTTACGGCCGTGTTTCGCCCACCAATGGCCGACGTAGGCGTTCTTTCCGCGAGTGGCCACGACGAGCTCGCCCGTTGCGGCCGTGGAGCGGGGCTCAATCACGAGGAGATCGCCACGCTTCATATCGGGCGCTCGTCTCACGCGGTAGACGATCTCGTGGTCGTCGATCACTTTCGGAGGAAGGCTGACGACGGCAGCGGTATCGCCAAGCGGTTTGCCGTGTTCGAACTCGGCGTGCAGTAGAACCTGCGCGTAGTCCATGTTGCGTAGGACCGTAGCTCGGAACGGAGAAGGGTCAAATCAGCCTGCACACGAGCGTGTGCAGTTTTGCCGACTTTCTTTCGGACCAGACACAGAAAACCGCCAGGCGAGCGAAAAATGGGCGGGCTGTGGACGGCAAAGAAAAGCCCCCCGAAACGGATCGAGGGGTAAAGATCAATCAGGCTTTGTCAGCCTAGCCACACGAGTGGGACTTCTAAGTGGTCGCGGTCCTCCTTTCTAAGCGGGACGGAATTCTTTGCATCCGTCGCCTTCGTGACATGGACCTTTGGCGTGAGCTTTCTTGCCGTGGCCGCATTTGCAGATGGGCTCGGGCTCGAATTTCTGACAGGTGCAGAACGAACAAGGGCCGTTCGGGTTCTGCTTCGTGCCGTAGTGCTCGCGCTTTTGGTGAGTGCAGGTACAAATGAGGATTAAGCGCATGGACACCTCACACTTTTGGGTCGCTGTGATGGACGAGAGTGGTTACATCGATGTCGGAGCGGTTGCCGCAGTTCGCGCAGTAGAGGCAGTCGGGGCCTGAGCCGGCCATATCGACGAGCGCGTTGTCGCAATCGGCGATGAGAACGAGGAGACCCTTGTCCTCAAACATCTCAAGAATGGGTTCGCGCCAAAGGACTCGGCGTTCGACTGCGAAGTGGTCAGAATCGGTGGAGAGGCAGTGAGGGCATTGCAGCGTTTCGCCGCTCACGACGGCGAACATCAGACCGCCTTCTTGCGACGCTTCCGAGGCTCCTCAGCTTTCTTATCGAGGAAGATGACCTGGGACGCATGGATCTCGGTCTTCCAGCGCTTCTGACCGGTGTCCTTGTCGTCCCACTCCGAAGTGCGGAGAGAGCCTTCGATGAGAACGTGCGAGCCTTTCTTCAGGTACTGCGCGACGTTCTCGCCGTTGCCGTTCCAGACGACGACGTTCAGCCAATTGGTGCGCTCCTGTCTTTCGCCGGCGGCATCCTTCCAGCGATCGGTGACGGCGAGCGAAAACTTAGTAACGGTAGTTGATGCTGCCGGTGCCGTTTCCGGGTCTTTGCCGAGGTAGCCGGTCAAGATGACACGGTTCAGATTGTTCAAGACAATTACTCCTTTCTTAGTTAGCGGTCGTGGATGATCCACTGACGTTCTTGTGTGGGTTTGGGGCGGTAGATCGGGGGCAGCGGGGCGCGTTTCTTTCGGACGGGGCGCTCCGGCCGGACGCCGGTGATGCGCTCTATGACTGAGAGCGCGCCTTTGAGGTAGACCGTTACGCAGAGGAGCCCGTCGTCTTCGTACACGGCCCAGAAGCGGCGTTTGTAGCGCTCGTACCTGAGCATCGCGTTCCCTCCTTTCTCTCTGATCTCTTCCGCACACGGGATGCAGAGCCATCCGACGAAAGGGACGCGTGTGATGTGGATGATCGCGCTGTAGGCGACGCCGCACTTCTCACACCGCATCGCGCTCCTCCTTCGTCCTCAGCACATCGCCTTCGAGGTAGAAGGTGATCTCTGGCTCCGTGACGTCGCAGTAGAGGTGCTGCGGAAAGATGAGCGGGGTCTCGTCGGAATCGCCCGCGTAGCAGTAAATGGTGGCGCGTCGGAACTGGACCTTGTGGACCCATCGCTGGACCTTCCTGAAGCGCGGGTCCCTCTTCACACGTTTCTGCTGCGCGGCGATGAAGTCACGGAACCAGTAGAGGCCGTGGATCTGACAGACGCCGTTCACGCCTCTGGTGTAGGAGAAGCTGCCGGAGCTGTCTCGGAAGAGCATCAGGGACCTCCGGCGGGAAGAGCAATCAGGGCGGTTGTGAGCGGTGTTCTATCCGTCGCGGCTCCCCGCGTCGGACAGAGCTTCGCCACGCCCTTCGGATCAGGGAACATGTGTTCACTCCTTTGTCGCTGGGTTAGTGAGCGAGCGCCGTGAGGCAGCTCAGGCAGGTTTTGAGCCGGAAGCGGAGAAGCAGCTCGGGTGGGACGGGTTCGGTTTCGCCGCAGGTATCGCAGGCGATCCGCTTCGCGTTCCACGGGATGCGCATGAACTCCGCGCGGATACGCCGTCGCTTACTTCGTCTCTGAGGCGCAGCTCGGATTGCCGTCATGACGCGCCTCCGAGGCAACACTCGCCTTCGGGGGTGAGTGTCCAGTGGAGACAATCGGGACACACAACCGGATCGATCTGCCAACCCTCGTCGTACGCTTGCTCGTCCGTCTCCACTTTGCCGCACTCGACACAGGTCACCGTTTCGACAAGCGCAATGCGCGTCTCTTCGCCATCGTCCTTGCCGCTCTTGAACGCAATCAGGTCAGACATGAGCATCTCTCCTTTCTTTTGTGAAGGTGCTCAGCGGGTCTTCGCCGCTGACCGCTCGCGTCGAAGCGCGAGTTCGTCAGAGGCCAAGCCGCACGGACCTGAAGGCGGGAGGACAAGCGAGGCTGTGAAGTGCTCTCACTGTTTGTCGGCGACTCGCAACGCTCCCGAAAACCACGAATTTACTTTTCAATTAGGAAGGTACGTGCCCTGACCTTAGAGCACCGGAAAAAATCACACGAGGGGGCACAAGTCTCGCGCCGCGGTACCTATTGGAAGAAAAAACCTCGCGCTGATGCGCGAGGGTACTGTCTTGTGTGACCGGCACTGAACGCTTGGGACTTCGGCGAGGCCGCATGCTCCTTTCTTGGGACTGTTCTGTCCCATGCATGAATGAATTTCTGCGAATAGAGGAGCAGCAGCTCACCTACCGCGGAGCCTTGCTTTTCTCCGAGGGCAGCATGAGGACGCCGAACTGCACATACACGCTCACGTAATCGAGCGCCGAGTCGCGATTCCCAACAGGCAGCGCGAACGCCACACTCTCCGAGTCTCGCAGGCAGACCAGCGCGCGCCGCGTCCCAATTGGCCGGAGTTCCCAGAGCTGAAAAATCGCGAGATCGGGATCTCTCAGGGCGTGCCCCTGCCAGGCGGCAATAACATCGATGAGCCAGAAAAGGCCGCAGCGTTCAGCCAGGAACCTTACGCCAGCGGTGTAGACAAGAGCTTGTGAAGGATGGAGGTAGGACTCTTCTGATCTTCGGAAACGCGCCAGCTGCGCTCGGAGCGCGTCCTCTTCTAAGAGATCCATCACATGACGAGCTCCGGCGTGCTCGCGATGAAGTTCGCGGCAACGCATCGCCCGGCACCGAGGTCGCGCAAGTCCTCGAACGTGAGCGTTACTTCCGCGATGGTCTTGCAGGGATGGCAGGTTGCCTGGAGCGTGACGGTCGTCGGGGAGGCGGAGAGGCGGAAGGTCTCGACCGTTCGTGAACAGTCAGGGCATGAGAGCGTGATGATCGGATTCATAGACGGTGTCCTTTCTCCTGTCGAAGTTGTTTTCCTTGGTTGTGGGTTGGGAAGCTACTGCCCTAACCCTACGGGCGCAGAGCGCAGCCCACGAGGGGGCAGAAGTTCCGCAGCGCGGTACTCGATTCAGGCTGCCAGCGAATCACCGTCAGCGACGCCGAACGTGTGAAGGACGAGCGACGCCGCATCAAAGACGTGCACGCGCGCCTCTTCATCCATATAGGCTTTGATGCGCGGCCGCGGAACGAATACTTCCAAGGCTGGAAACTCCTCCGCGATCGCTTTCGCGACCGCGTGCTTTCTGGTGACTCCGCGCGCGCGCCACGCGCATCGCACTGCAAAGCGGCTGACGCAGACAATTTCTAGGCCGCGTTGCTTTGCAGCACGGGTGAGGCGCGACAGCACCTTACGCATCTGGGGCCGGCGTTCGCAACGTTCCGCAGAACCATCTTCAAGAACGACCACGTCCGCGGGACAGAGCTTGAGAATCGCTTCGAGGTTGGCGATTTCGTTTCCCGTGTGCCGGATGCCCCAGTCGATGAGGCGGCCGTTTTCGAAGAAAACAAAGGCAAGGCCGCGTTTGGTTGGGTCAATCCCGAGAATTGCGCGCGGGTCGATAAGTCTTTTCATTGAAGGATTCGTTCGAGTGACCGCTTCCGACGAGATTGGAGCGCGGTGTGCGCCTCGCCTGATCTTGCGAGAAGATTCCTTGCGCGTTCCTTTACTCTGCGAGCTACCGTGCCGTACATTCCGGCGAAGAGCTGGGAGACTGGCTTACGCGTTACTGCTTCGTAGCCGAGCGCGGTCTCAAGCGGAGGCAACGCCGCCTGGCGCTCGTAGCGCGAGACCTTCGATTTCCAAGGCGCGCCTAAGAGCGCGGCAATATCCGCTTGAGTGAGGCCAGTCTCGCGGCGTTCATTGCGTAAATAGTGGATCAGTTTGGACGGCATGTTGGGGAGTAGCGTAACCGCCGATCCGGAACCTGCCGAGGGGGCATAAGTCCCGTGCGGTGATCACTTTTTGGGTTGTTTGAGGCCTCTGCAGCGCGGGGAGCGCTGGTAAGTCAGGCCAAAACGACAGGGGCAGGTGTGAGAATTAACGGGCACAATTTAAGCATATATTTCCGTTACTGTCAATAGCGTCCGTTGTGCGTTCCTTTGTTATAGGGAGGTTCGGTTCGTACTTCACAAACCTGAATTCTTCGACTCCTCTAGCGTGATCGTCTTTCCGGTGAAAGCCTCGACCGACTCCCCGTTCACGAGCGGCCGTATCCAGAACGTCCTGTTAGATAACAACGTGAGATCGTAGGGTTCGAGGTCCGGGCGAAGCTCTTTTACGAGCTTTCCGGCATCAACCGCCCCAACGCGGAAAACGACAAGGGTGCCCGCGTTTCCAAGGATCGTGGTTCTAATCTCCGGCTCGATCTGGTCCATGTACTGGTTCGCGAGCACCAGACCCACACCGTACTTGCGGAGCTCCGCCAGCATGTTCGCGAGGGCCAGGGTCGTGAAGGTCTGGAACTCGTCCATGTAGATGAAGAAGTCGCGCCGCTCTTTCTGCGGCACATCGGCGCGTCCCAGGCCCGCAAGGCCGAGCGCCGTGACAAGAAGTCCGCCGAAGAGCATGGCGGGCGCCTCCCCGATTTTGCCCTTCGAGAGGTTCACGAGGAGCACTTTGCCCTCGTCCATCGCCGCGCGCGGATTGAACGTACTCTTCGACGCGGTAAGAATCCGCGAGACGAAGGGATCGACGAGCAGGCTACCGAGCTTGTTCTCGATCGGCGCGACGGCCTCGGAGCGCTGCCGACCTAGCTTTTCGAACTCGGTGGTCCAGAAGCGCTTGACCTGCTCGTTCTCTGATCGCTCCGCCGCCGCCTTCCGAAAGTCCTTGTCATGGAAGAGCCGCACGATGTCGGCGAGGGTCGCCTCCGGCTGCTCCAAAAGAAGGACGACTGCGCTGCGGAGGATATATTCGAGGCGGACTCCCCATGCCTCCGAGAAAATTTTCTTCAAAGCCTCAACGATGCCGTTCGCCGCAACGGAGCGCCGCAACGGCGAAACGCCCTCCAGTGGATTGAACCCGAACTGCTGCGTTGGGTCAGGCACATCGAGGTAGATGAGGTCTGCCTTGCGCGACTCCGGCATCCAGAGCGCGAGACGCTCCGCGAGATCGCCGTGCGGATCGAAGAGGGCGAGCCCGTGCCCGGCAAGGATGTCCTGGCGGATCATGCCTTCGAGGAGCGAGGTCTTGCCGGTGCCTGTCTTCCCGATCACATACATGTGCGCGCGCCGGTCCGCGGGCCGGCTGCCGAACCGCTTCCGCATGTCGCGCCAGTACGTCTCACCGATCAAGGTAAGCGGTTCTCCGCTCATGATGTGCCGTGGTTGGTTTCGCCTTCCTCGACTGCAGGAGATCCCGGATCGTTCTTTTCCGCGGAGGTCAAACCGTAGCGAACGTAGAGAGCCGGTAGGCGTTTCACATCTTCCGGCCGGAGGAGATACGTTCCCGTCGATTTCGAGGCGCGAAGGCCGAGGCGCCTGCGAATGATTGAGCCGATCCAATGCGGCGTGATCCGCCGTTCGTATTCGTGGCCATAGCGCGCGAGAAACGCCGAGGTGATGTCCTGGACCGCCAGCCGTGAATCGGGACCCTTGGCAACCAATTGGCGGATGACGCTCAAGACTTGCGCCTCGGCCGTCTCGCTGCGCTCCTCCACCGCGTCATCGTTCAACTTGCCGAGGACAGCAACGACGCGATCACGCGCAGACGCATCTTCGATCACCGAAACGAGCGGCCCGAAAATTTGTTGCAGCCTCGGTTCGAGATCGCGAGCGCCCGCGCGGGTTTGCCCCCGCGCGTCCTTGAAGTGTCTCAGACGATAGAGCAGCAACTGATTGCGCAGGTTTCGGGCCTCCTCGTGGAACGAGTCGTCAAGATTCAGCGGAATCTCGCGTCGGAGCGAGCCGCCGCGCATGTCCTCGGTAACGCAGCGGCTCTCCAAGGCCCGGTCCTGGAAGAAGCCGCGCGTAGCCACGATCTTCGGCCCGAAGACGTGATACGCCCGCGGGTCGAACTCTTTCTTCGGCGAGACTTCCGTGCGGAGGACGGGAAAGCCCCTCGCGTTCCCGTTATTGAGGATCTTCACGACTTCGCTTTTTTCGTCGGAGGCCCGGAAGTCTCCCTCGTCCAAGATGAGCGTCCCGCGGAAGGCGTCGAGGAGCCGGAAGAGCGGTGAGACGGTACTCGCGGCCGACGCGAAGATCGCGAAGCGGCAGAGCGAACCTACCGCCAGCAGAAAACGCGTCTTGCCGGTACCGTAGCCACCGCGGATACGGACATAGGGGACTTCGTGGAAGGCGTCATAGACCCAGGTGAAAAGGATGTAGTAGGTAGCAATCGTCTCAAAATCCTCTGAGATATCCACGTAGCGATGCACGAAGTCCCGGATACGGGAGACGAGCGTCGCCTCATCGCCGTACTCGGTCGGTTCGGATGCGAAAAGCACCACGCCGTGCTTTACGAGGTTGTTGGTTGGTGAGTACGGCACGAGGCGTTCGAGAGGAGAAAGAAGGACACTTTCCTCATAGCCCCATGCCTCCGCCGTTCCCGTGACGAACTGCGTCTTCCGCTCGACCGGGTCATAGACCATCTCAACCAGCTCGCCGTTCGGGAGAACGGCGGAGGCGGTTGGCGTGATGGTTGGCTTCTGCTCCGGCTGCGGTTTTTTCTCAGGTTCAGCCGGTGCCATAGATTTCGTGAGTGAATTCGAAGCTCTCTAGGGCGTCGAGGGCCTCAGAGAACGTCATCGACTCTTTATCCATCAGGAACTGCACGACGTCACCCTTCGCGCCGCATCGGGAACAGGCATACGTATTCGCCGCGGGATACACATTGAAGGAAAGCTCCCGGTCGTCATGGAAAGGACAGTGCGCCACGAGCCGCTTGCCGCGCGCCTGGAGCGTCGCGAACTGCTCGACGATGTCGTGGAGCTTCACGTTTTTCCTCAGATGTTCAGCGCGGCGCTGGACGGATTTGAGGAGCGGCCGGAATTCGCGCACGCTGGGCGGCGTGTCGGCGGGGTCCTTCTCCTCCATCGAAGCCGCGGCCAACAGGATCTCGAAATCGAGCTTCGTCTTCTCCTGGAACACGAAGAAGTCGGTCAGGTCGAGCGTGCAGGCCGGCAGCTTCACAATCCGCGCGCGCGGCAGGATGGATTGGAGTTTCTTCGCGGCCGCTTCACCAGTGCGATCACGGTTGAAGCAGATGAAGATTTGCTTCACCCCCTCAAAGTACAACGCCCACTCCTTAAGGAAAGCGTCCGCGCCTCCCGTCGAGCAGACTGCAGCGAAATCGTTCGCTTCAAGAACGAGGCGATTGAACTCACCGTCGCAAATCACCACGCGAGACGGTTTCTGAAGCACCTTATCTAACCCGTAAAGCTGCACGCCGAGATCGGGGTCGGAAATCATCTCCGGCGTGTCGGAGATATCGGTCGCCACTTTGGCGTAACGGAAACCGAGCACCTTGCGGGGGTTCTCACCGAAGATTGGGAAGGTGATCCGTTCGCCGTTCCAGCCAAGTAGATGGCTTTCGATGATAGTCGCCGGAATGCCTCGACCTTTGAGGTAGCTCCCGATCTCCTCCGGCAGGAAGTTGTGAAACTTCTGCGCGCGTGTACGCGGCCAATTAATGATGTTTGACATGCCGCTCAGCGTAACGGGAGGAATCGTCGCCGACGAGGGGGCAGAAGTACCGCCGCACGCTCCCTGTCCCGCAGCAGGGTACTTACGCACCCTCGCCAAAACGTGTCGGCTCAGTAGAGTGATTCTCATGCTCGACACCACCAAGAACGCGCTGCGCGCGCTGCTTCCTGATGCTAATGACACTGACATTCAGGCGGCGGAGGAACGGTTTCATCGATACTTGGAACTCGCAATCGAGGTTTACCAGGTAGCCGCGCAGAACACAGTAAGTGAGCTTTTGACGCAATCGGATGGACGAGGTACCGTAATCGCGGGGCAGGTCGAGCCCCCAAGAACCTTAACAAACACCGGATGAAGCAACTCTTTGCTTACATCCGTGTCTCTGATCCGAAGCAAGGCAAAGGCGTGTCGCTCGACGAGCAGCACTCGATAATCGAGGCATATGCTATCCGGATTGGCGCCGTCATCGTTGAGTGGTTTGTCGAAAAGAAAACCGCCGCCAAAGCGGGCCGGCCGCAGTTCACCCGCATGGTGAGACTGCTCCGCCAAGGCAAGGCCCACGGGGTCGTGATCCACAAGGTGGACCGCAGTACCCGGAACTTCCGCGACTGGGCGGACATCGACGAGTTGATCGAGAGCGGCATCGACGTCCACTTCGCAAACGAGCACATGGATCTCCGCTCAGACGGCGGACGCCTCGCGGCCGATATCCAGATGGTCTTTGCTGTGCAGTACATCAGGAACCTCCGCCAGGAAACGCTCAAGGGAATCCATGGGCGCCTGAAGCAAGGAATCCTGCCGCGTAATGCGCCGATCGGCTACTTGGATTGTGGCGCCGGCAAACCAAAGACCATCGATCCCGTCCGGGGGCCGCTCATACGAGCCCTCTTCGAACGGTACGCGACCGGCGCTTTAACCCTACGCATGCTCACCGAAGACGCGACGGGGGCTGGGCTCCGGAACCGCAACGCCAAACCGCTGCGCCTTACGCAGATTCACGCCATGCTCCGCAACCCTTTCTACGTGGGAATCCTCCGTTCGTCACGCTTTGGCGTGTTCCCAGGAGCGCACGAGCCGCTCGTCACCAAGGCGATGTTCGATCGGGTGCAGGCCGTTCTCGCTGGCAAGTTCATCCGTCGAACTAAGCGGCACATCCTTCTCTTCCGGCGGATACTCCACTGCAAGACCTGCGGCCGGTCTCTAATAGGGTCCGAGCGCAAAGGCAACGTGTACTACCGCTGCTCCAACGTCGAGTGTCCCACGACCTCAGTCCGCGAAGACGCTGTCGAGGAGGCAGTCAGCGCGATCCTCGCGTCACTACGGCTAGACAAGCATGACGCGCTCACGATTGCTGCCGAACTCGCCGAATACGATCGGGATCGTACAGCGCTTCAGGAAGCTCGTCGCCTCTCGCTCACCGAAACCCTTTCGGCTGCGAACGCGCGCCTAACGCGGCTCACTGATCTTCTTCTCGACGGTAAAATCGACGCTGCTACGCATGCCGCAAAGCACGCCGAACTGGTACTCGAACGCCGAGACTTAGAACGAGACCTTGCTGCTATTGAGAACGGAACCCAGGAACTGGTCCGCCGAACACGCCAAATTGTCGAACTCGCGCACGACGCGGCAAATATTTACCGAATCGCCGATCACGAGCGAAAACGCCGTTTACTTGAAACGCTATTGTCGAACTGCGTAGTCACTGGCAAAACGCTCGAGTTTTCCTTGCTTGAGCCGTTTGCGACGTTCGCGAGACGGCATTCGGAACAGACGTGTAGCCCCGATTGGTACACGCCTCGGACTTTTTCGCTGGACGAACTCCTCAAGTGGAGCGCCGAACTGCCAGATAAACTCGGGGATGTTCTCGCTGATAGCGAATTGACGGATGAAGTCGAGACAGTCGCCTAGGTTCCAGAGACACGGATACAAGGACCCGCCACGGGGCGGGTCCTTCCGTTTCAAGTCCCCAAAGTCCCTGAAGTCCGGTATTGCTGGTACTGGACTGCGGCGTGAGCGACGCGAAGGAGATCAATCCGTAACGAGGACCACTCGTGCGGCTCGCGTTCACCTGGTATGCGACCAGTGAGTAGATTGTCGATCCTTCTCGGCCATTCCTCGGTGAGGATCATCGAGAAGAGCTACGCACCCTAGGTAAAGCGCGCCAGCTGCTTCAGGCCGCGGTGAAGTAGACATGGCCCAGGTCGCAGCGTCTTGCAGTCGTCGCGGCCTTTTGAGCCGATTACGTTACGATCAGCTCGTCGCGGCCGTACGTGCTAAGGAATTCAGCGAGCGCATCAACCTTCGCTTGCACCGCCTTTGTCGAACCCATTACGATTGATCGTCGGCTCACATTGATCGCTTGGACCGTGAGAAACATCAGCATCTGACCGAACATCTTCCGACTCTTGGTGGTCGGAAAGGTGGTCACGATCTCTACGAAAATCCGCGTAGCAATCTCGGGTGACAGAGAGTCGTCCACCAATACTCTAAACAAGAAGCTGCCGACAACGTCGTGCGCCGCGCGTTGTGGCACGCCGTATTCCTCGGAAAGCGTCAGACCGAACTGGAACTTACGGAGCTGCTCCGGCTTCACCACCTTGATCGTTTGATCACCGAATACCGCTTTCTCCAGATCGTCCGTCGTCAAAGGAAGAAACCGTACTCGATACGACGCCAGGTGGTCGAAGTAATCTAGGTATTCCTCGAAGCCGACTTTGCCTTCCTCATACAAGACTCGGAGTAATGCCAACGACGAGCAGTACGCCGGCGCCGGCTTCTTCGTCTCGATCTCATTCGCCTTCACGTAAAAGAAGTCATCCGTCAGAACCGCGACGCCGTCCCTCTGCGCTAGAATGCATGCGTCGGCCAAGCTCGCAGGAACTCTCTGCTCCATGAAGCCGCTCGCTTTGTTCGCCGCAGAGATTGCGACGATGTTGTCCGGTTTCCCTTCGAGTATCGCCACCGTCGTCGCGAAGTTTGCCCTGATCGCGTCGTTTTTCTCTGTGTTGAGTTCCGAGAAGATTATCTTCCCGTCCACATAAGCGATATGGCCGGACTGGCCTGGATGATACGCAAACTTGTCCCGAAGCTCGAAAAGCAGTGACACTACCGACTGTGGAACTTTCAGACCAGGAATGAACTCGTAGACCCTCGCGAAAAGCCCCGTCTCAGAAAGCATCAACGCCGACGTGCCATCTAAATAGATTGGTTCACCCGCTATTATGACCTTGGCGACATCTTTCTGTTGATTAAACTCGTCGAGGCTACCGCTCGTCGCTTTAATAAAACCTCTCTGGGCACTGGCAATATGGCCAATCGCGCCTGCCAGTCCACCGTCGTTGATGGCGAGGAGAGCGAGTGGTACATCTTGTTCGCAGTACAGCGTGAAAAACTCTCTTCGCTTCTTGTCGTCGTCCTCCATTCTGGCGATCAAATACTGCAGGTCAATCGAGCCGTCGGTAGTCGGGACCTCTATGAGTTCAATCGCATCCCATCGTTGCTCGGCCGACAATTTCAGAGCGTGGTGCCGCGATTGCCACAGGATGTATTTTTCCACCGGCAGAATCGCTTCGATGACGTGCTCGGGACTCGCTGCTCGATAGCGATTTGGCAACGCGACTTGGTCTCCAAGTTCCTTTCCGAGCAATGCCGCGTAATATGGATCGCCTTCGGCCACCTTCGTAGCGTCGAGCTCATCCCCTGCGCCGATGTAGAACCATCGCTCTAGCTCGCGCAGCTTCACGAATAGGCCCTGCCCGACACGCGCAGTGGATTCGAGCGTAAACTCCGGCATCAAGTTACCTATCTCGCCAAAGATGAGAAACAGCCTCCCGTATTGCTCCGGAGTCGGATGTCGCAGAATCCTGACGCCCTCCACGACTGACCGAAGAGCCGCTCCCGGTTCGCCACTCTTCACATAGACTTCCCCTTGAACGCCAATCTTCGCCTCAAAAGAGCGCATGAATTGCTCATGCCCTTGGACAAACTCTTTCGCGCCAGCGTCGCCCCGCTTCAGGTACGCTAGCGCCGTATGCGCCACTAAGGTCTCCTTGTTATAGTCGTCGAGCAATGCCAAGCCAGAAGGATCTTCTACAATGCCTCTACCGATACGAATGACCTCCGCGAAACGCTCCAGATGAAAGTTCGCGTTGAACAACTGCAGTTTGGCTTGGAGTGCGGATTGCGCGTCTTGCTCGTGAGCCAATATCTTTTCAAGTAAAACAACGGCGGAATCCCATGCCTTCATCTTATAGGCAACGCGAAGGAAGTTTAGGCACTCGATATAGCTTAGCGCCGCAAGATTGAGTTTCTGGACGAGGGCAAATGCCTTGTCCAACTCCCCAGCTTCGTAGTAGACGATAAGAGATAACTTATCTTTGTTGACACTCCCATCGTCAGGTACCGATTCGATCAGCTTCTGCTTCAGCGCAGCCGGTTCTCGCAGCCCCAAGGCGAGGTCGACGGCGAACTGCACGTCCTTTCCAACGAAGGCCAAGACGTGATCGAAGTCTGCGCCTTCGATCGCGCTGATGAACTCAACAATGCTCTTCCTGCCAATCTCATCGAAGAAGGCTTTCCCTTCCGTGAAGAGCGTTTCCCTGTAAAGAAACTGCAAGACTAGTATCTTTGCCAAGGAATCCGATATCGGTTTGTCCGCCGCTTTGAAATAAGCTCGCAGGCGAGTGAAGTCGCTCGGTGACAGCCCGACCCAATGGATCGTGTCAGCGGTGATACCATCGATGAGCCGATCAAAATAGCAGCCGAGCACCAGCTCAAGCGTGTCTTTGGCGGTCCGTTCAAGCGCGGCGTAATTCTCTGTAGCCAGGTAGGCGTGAATCCGGCGGACATTCAGCAGGCTCTGGCCCCGCGCGCCCAGGCCACCGCCTTCATTGAATCTAGTTTCGACCTCGTCGATTGCTTTCAGCACACCCAAACCCAAATCATGTCGTTTCTTGTAGTCGGCTTCTGCGTGAAGCTCCTCCTCCATTAGAGCGATCTTGCTGTCATGGCTGTGGAACTTGTCTGGATTCAGGTGTAGAGCTCGCTCTACGTACGCTGCGGCCTGCTTGTAGTCGTCCGTGCGCGTCAGAAGTGAGCCGTACAAACGGTAGACGTTTGCCTTGGTCCGGGGGTCAGACGGAAAGCTGTTCTCGTCAATCGTCGCAGGATCAAACGTAGTTCCGAGCCGTATCTCGCGAATCAGTTTCTGGACACGTAGCAACCCGGAATCGGGAGCGATTCGTTCAGCCTCTCGAAGAAGGTCAGCGTTTCGCTCAAAGTCGTCGAGGTTGATATGTATGTCGGCTAGGTACGAGAACGCCCGGGCATCATTCGGATATCGTCGTACGATACTCTCTAGCTTCTCGCGGGCTTCCCGTACCTTCTCGGCCTTCTGCAGTGCTCGCGACTCCAGGATTTCGTAATCAAGCGAAAGGCTTTCATCGTCCTGTCCGACGATGATCTCGTTGATAGTGCGCAAAACTCGCAGCACAAATTCGCCGCTTTCCTTATCCAGTTCCTCGTCAAGTCTCGTCAGCTGATCACGCGCGCTCTGCACTGCGTTTCGCGAGTCGATATCAAATCCCAGAGACGCGATGTGCTCGCTACTTAATGAAAGAAAGATCGGCTCCAGGTCCTTCGGCGTGAAAACCTTGAATTCAATCTGCGGGTTTGCGGCATTCAGCTCCGCCTTCGCTTCCTCAAGTTTCACCGTGAGGCCGGATCCCTTTTCGTTGTATACGAAATTCAGCTCCCGGATTGTGGAGATCTTGTCCCAGCCCTTCTTCAACTTTCCGAAGTCGTCCTTGAACTTTTCGGCAGCGGCAGCTTCCTTCTCGCTTGGGTGCGAGGGGGCATATGCCTGGTAGTAGACGCCCTCGGAAGGCCGATAACCATCGTTGCCCTTATCGCCCTCTTGGCCGTACGGTCGGATCTTCTGAAAATCGGGGTACGCCTTCTCCATGATTTGCTCGAAGAAGGTCTGAAACTCAATTCCAGATTTTTGGTGAACCTTCAACCAGAACTGGAGCGTTAGATACTTCTTGTCGAGTGGCATCATGAGCGTTTTGCGAGCTGGTTGACTTTGG
>DATLVW010000184.1:0-4705 GCA_035577085.1 Thermoanaerobaculia bacterium | reverse complement strand
CCGTTCGCGTCGTGTTCGACTTCGAGAACAAGATCGGTGCGGTCTACTTCAACCCGATTCTGCCGCCGCCGGTCGATGCTGAACTCGAGACCATGGCCCGTGATCTGCTCGCAAACATCGAAGCGGGCCGCGTCGACTGGCGGCGGCAGAATCGGATTGAAATAGACCGCACCGATCTTGTTCTCGAAGTCGAACACGACGCGAACGGAGACCTCCGCCTTCTCGAACTTCGCAATCAGTTCGACCACGCGAAAGCCATCCTGGCTGAGATGATGGACCGCGGTCACCGACCGAAACGTCCCCACTTTGGCGCTCAGATCATCCTTCACCTGCGCCAGCAGAGCCGGCGTGATCTGCGGACGCAGCCCGTCATTGAACTCCGCCGCAGCAGCTACGAAGCGGCTGGCAACGAAGTTTGCGAGCATCGCCCGCGCCGACTGCTCCTGTACCGACGGCAACTGCGGCTTGGCGTTGATGGCGAAGAACGTGGACAACAGTAGCGAGGCGAGAAGAGGCACGGGCAGTATTTCTCCGGTCGGATGGCGTTGGTGCGGCGACGGCAGCCGCTATGGTACCAGCGCCATTCGACCGCAGAGACTAACCTCCAAAAACTCGAGGTTCGTCGAGCATTCTTACTTCACGCCGTCGCGCCTTTGAACTTGCCGGCCTTCTCCGCGATCGCTTTCGCGAATGCCGAGATGGTTCCGAACTGAACGGCAAACGGAGCGCGCGGGTTCTCCGACTTCTCGTCGTAGTTGCCGCAGATCTCGTTGACGACGTGACGCCCGAGGGCGCGGTAGCTCTCGAATTGTGACTCGCTGAAGAATTGATCGGCCGTCGTCTCGTGCGGAAAGTCCGCCGACTCGGTCGCGTAGTTGTAGACGTCTTTCGGAAAGTAGGTCTCCGAATAAAGTCCGGCCTTGAGGTAGACGAGTGTGCCGTCTTTCTCGGTCTTGTTGCCGTCGATAGCGCTGTAGCGAATCGCTGCCGTCGCCACGTATCGGCCTTCGGGGAACTTGCTGTCGGGCGTGCGCGGAAACATGAACATCTGTTTGATGTCGATCGGCACGCCGAGGTCCGTGCGGATCTTGCGGATGGCATTGCCAAGGTCTTCGAAGGTGAACTTCGGATCGCATCCGCCGTCACTGACCACGATGTAGCGGCAGCGGCGCAGAACCATTTCGTAGATGGCGAGGTTTTCGAAGTGTCCGCCGTCGGAAAGGTAGACGAGCGACGACTGGTCGTTCGACATGCCGGTGAGCTCGAGGGCGAGCGGATGAAGGTTTGATTTCGGATGCGCGAGGTCGTACGAATTCTTTCCAGCAGTGCCGGGGTTGCCCAGCCACGACCCGAGCCGGACGTTGAGAAGCGTGAGGAGGAACGCCATCGCCGGTGAGGAGTGGTAACCCTGATTCGGACTGGCAGCCGCCCCGGAGATGGTGACCGCCGTGCCGAGCGAAATGCCATCCGTTCCGCCGTACTCTCGCGAGTTGCGATAGCCGACGTAGAAGCTGCCGGAGTGCAGCGGCGAGACGGTGAAGGACTCGGCCTTCCGTTGCTGCCACGCCAGCTTTTCGCCGGCCGTGAGGTTGAGCGCGGTATTGATGACGTGCAGCGGCGCACCCTGCCGCGGACGCAGCGAAGTCGTGAAGGTGTCGGTCAGAGCCTGGCGGTTCGCCCGCATTCTCGCCGCGGGCGTGTCGACCCCTTCCGGCTCCTTGAGCTTTACCTCGACGAGGATGCGGTTGAGGTCCTGAATCAGACAATTGGTCAGAGCGGCATCGACGATGTGTCCGTCCTCGATCCAGACTCGTGTCTGGTTGTCGAGCGCGTTCCAGATTTCCCGCTCGACGCCGGCGGTCGCGGCGTTGTTCTGAAGCTGGACCACGAATGCCGCCGGATCGCTGAAGCTGGTTGGCCAGATCAGATCCGGATGGAGCTCGTACATCTGCAGATTGTCGTGCGGATCGAAGCCGGTGAACGCGTCCGGCTCGCGGTGGTAGCGCGATGCGCCGAGGTAGGCGCGAATGATTCGGTTTCGATACAACGCGTGCATCGAGAAACGGTTCACGCCGATCAGAAACGAGAGCCCAAAGGCGACGAGCGCAACGCCGGCGATGCATCCGAGGATCGGCCAGTCGGTGGCGTGAACGTTCTTGAGATGCTCGATGCCTTCGACGGTTGCGATCGAGAGGTACGGCGTTTTATCGGTCTCGTACTTCGTCTCGAGTTTCGCGCCAGTAGCCGTGGTGGAAGTCTGCGAATAGGTTGCGGTGGACTGGAACTGCTCCGACCAAGCCTTCATCACCGGAACCTTGTCGCCCTTAATGAGCTGGATTAGGGCCGTGGTACCGAGCGAAATCGCGGCGAGAAGCACGACGACGAACAGCGGCACCGCAAGCGCGGAGAGGAAGCCGCTCGCAGCCGCGGTCTTGCTGCCTTTTCCCTTTTCTTTTTCTTTGTCACTGGCGGGCGTTTTCGCGCTGAAGCCGGCCAGCCCGGCGATCAGACCCGAAAGTCCGCCGATTGAGCTGAGGATCACCGGCGCGCGATAGAGGAACACGGGCCCGAAGACCGAGATGGCGCTGCCGGCGGCGAGGAAGAATGCGCTCATCAGGAGGAACGCTCCTGCGCGGCCCCACCACTCGCGGTCGTAGTCTTCGTTGAACTTGCTGGAGATGCCGACGAAGACCGTGGCCTGCATGAAGAAGACGAGCAGGACCAGCGGCACGCTGAAGCAAACGTACAACTCCGAAACCGGCACGCTCGATAGCAGTCCTCGGAGGAACGGCGGCAGCGACGTCAGGTCCGGCACCTCGGCCAGCGGATTGTCGAACACTTTATGAGCGAGCAGGTAGAGCAGCGCGGCCGCTGTCAGGACGCCGAGGACTGCACCAGCGAATTCCGCAGCGGGCTTCATCCAGGCGCTGTGTCGTCGCATGCGTTCATGGCGCTCGACGGCGGTGGTGCGCCAGTAGCGGAGGTAATAGATGACGCTCGGCAGCACGGTCGTGGCAGCGATCGCCCCCAACGCCCACGGCCAGTCCAGTTGGAGCGGTATCTTGCTCGCTTCCCGCGCCCAATAAAGGCTCATCGCGGTGGCTGCGACAACAAGTGCGAAGATGCAGACGAGGAAGCCGCCGTTGGTCGAGATCCAGCGAAAGAACTTCGCGCCGGCGAAGCGGCCGTGCACCGTTGGACGCGTCATGCCGAGGAACCCAAATCCGATCGCGAGTGCAGCGACCATGACGGTGAGCAGAGTCAGCTGCCGGTATTCAAGCAACGCATCGTGGCGCAGTAGCAGCGAGAAGAGCCGCGGAATCGCCAGCGCGGCGGCAAGCAAGGGCACGAGCACGAAGAGATTCAGCGTCAGATTCCGGACGTACAGCGACGCCATCGTCCATGTGTCGCCCGAGGTCAGTCCGAGTTGCGGGCTGAGGTAGTTGCTGTACTCGCGGAGATGGCGGACGGGCTGAGGCTCCGGATCGGTCTTCGTCAGAGGGAGATCGCTTTTGACAACCGTTTCCCTCTCACCATCGGTCGTCTTTGGCTCGTTTTCGGGCCAGACGCCGGCGACCGCAGTATCAGCGCGCACCAGATCCGATTGCACGCCGCTGATGCCTGACTTATGCCGGCGCGCCCAAGAAGAGAGCCAGCTCCCGATGTAGCCACCGCCGGAAACAGTGGAGAGGTAGTCGAACTTGTCGAGAACACCGGCGCCCGCAAGCCCCTGCAATACGCCGAGCGCAAACGTAGCGCTTCGGATGCCGCCGCCGGAGATGCTGAGCGCAGTCCGCGCGTTGTCGTCCTCGCGAGCGTGGAGCTTGGCGTAAAGACGCGCCAGCCGAATGTCGCGCAGTTGGCGAACCGCGCCGATGAATGCGGCGTCGATGATGCGGCGGTTGATCTCCTGTTTACGATCGTCAGTCTCGCCTTTCGTGTACTCGTCGTAGTCCGCGATCATCGACTTGCCGGAGTCGGACAGCGCGCGCGAGTTGCACAGCTTCGTCATCGGTCCTTTGACGACGAGATCGTTGAGGGCCGCGATGAGGCCATTCACGGGATCGATCTTGCAATCCTGAAGGATGGCTCTCGCCCACCCTTCGTCGATCACATCGCCGTCGCGATACAGCGCACCCGTTGGGGGCCGGTCGATCGACCCGTACATCGATGCGTACTCTTCTTCGAGCACTTCGTGCACTTCGAGGGGAAGCTTGGGCATGGATCCTCCTCAAGACGCTGCAAGAATCTGGGTAGTCGCAAATTATAGACGGAATGGTGCGGAAAAGTTCCGTCAGTCCAGAAGCGGGCGGGGATCTTTTGCGCTTGCCTTCCCCGCTTCGATCCACCCGAGGCGGGTGATCAGCGAGCCGAGAAGCGCGGACGCGGCGGCGGCGCGGCGGGCGCGCTTGGATCGGATGCCGAGAAGGCGAAGTGCGAGCGGGAGGGGTCCGGAGAAGAAGCCGCCGATGCGGATCGTGGTGCCGGTCGCGCCGTGGCGCAACGGCTCGGATGTGATCGCCCTGTCAGACTCGATCTCCACGCCCATCGATGTTTCGGCGATTGCAGCGGCGAGGCCCAGTACGTTGAGCGCTCGCGCATCGTGACCGCGTAGCTCGAGGACTGCAGTCGCGGACGCCAGGGCAGATGCGCCGAAATGGATTGGCAGCGTCCGGGCATGCGCGGCCCACACCGGAATCGATGT
>DATLVW010000183.1:0-2896 GCA_035577085.1 Thermoanaerobaculia bacterium | reverse complement strand
GCGGACACGGAGAACGACTGCAGGAGTCGAATGAAGAAGCGAGAGGTGATGGGGCGGAACCCGGCTGCAGCGGACGCTCCGGGCATGCGCCGGTAGAGCAGCGGAACTAAAGCCGCAGCGAGAACTGCGGCGCCCGCAAAGAACACAAATTCCTTCCGGCGGACCAGGAGAAATGCAATGGATGCCGTAAGCGCCGCGGCGATGAGCAAAGGCGTCGCGCCCGATGTTGCGAAGAGCGCGAGCAGAGGAATCGCGATGATGAGAACAGTCTTTGCGCGGTTGCGCGAATCGCTCACGACCGCGTCGCCCTGGTGCCCCGGAACCGCCCGCAGCAGCACAGCCAGCATGGCCGTCGCCAACAGCATCAGCAGCGCATACGGCCGCGCCTCGCGGCTGTAGTAAATCGCGAGTGGCGAGCCGGCGAGTAAGAGCGCGAACACTGGGGCGGGTATCGAGAGTCGGGGGTCGGGAGTCGGAGCGGAAGCGCCTTGAACTCCGACACCAGACTCCCGGCACTCGACCCCCGCAATCCACGCCACCACGATCGCCGCCACGCCGAACAACGCCGGCGCCAGCCGCGCCGCCATCTCCGGAGTCTGCGCCACGCGCCCTGCCAACTCCGTGGCAAAAAAGAGCGGCCCGTGCTCGCTGTCGAAACTGGTCAGCCAGCGCCAGAGCGGCTCGTGCGAGAGCTTCGTGGCGACGTCGTAATCGAGGATCTCGTCGAGCCAGAGGCTGGGCACCGCGAGTCCGCCGAAGCGCAGCACGGCGCCGGCGATGACGATGGCGCCGAGGAGCAGAGCATCGGCGATCCGCCGCATGCGGCAAGCCTAGCACGCGCATTTGACAGCGCACGCCATTGGTCAATACATTGACGTTCACACATGCCAGCCGATGCGGAACGGGACCTGGTCGCGGGCATCATCCAGCTTGCGAACCTGCTCACGCGGAGCCTTGCCCCGGTGTTCGAGAAGGCGCGCGTCACGCCGCAGCAGTGGGCGATCCTGGCCGCGCTGGAGCATGCCGGCCAGCCGATGTCGCTGGCCGCGCTCGCGCGGATGATGCTCGTCTCGAAACAGAACATGACGGGAATGATCGTCCGCATCGAGCAGCTCGGTCTGGTCGAGCGCGGCGACGATCCCGAGGATCTGCGCTCGTCGCGCCTCGCGCTCACGCGCCGCGGACGCACCGTGATCGAGAAGCTGCGTCCCGCATACGAGCAGTGGCGCACCGCGCTCGCCGGCGACCTGAACGAGCGCGATCTCGCGACGACAGCACGAACGATCGAGACGCTGATCGAGAACACCTTCATCCACAGATGACGCAGATCGACGCAGATTGAGAATGGCCTCTATTTGCGTTTCATCTGCGACATCTGCGGATCACCACGTCCCCGTTATACTTTCCAGCAATGCCCTCGGTCGGAACAAACATCCCGCACGATTCGGCCGTTGGTCACGTCAGCGGCGAGTCGATTTATATCGACGATATGGCGCCCCTCCGCGGTGAGCTCATCGTCGACTTTGTCTGGTCGCCGGTCGCGCACGGGCGCATCCGCGGGATCGACCTCGACGCGGCGCGTGCGCTGCCGGGCATCGCCAGTCTCTTCACCTATCGCGATCTGCACCACAACCTCTTTGGAGCGATCATCCAGGACGAGTTCCTGCTAGCCGAGGATGTGGTGTCGTTCATCGGTCACCCGATTGTAGTCATCGCCGCCGAGTCGCGTGCCGCGATCCGTGCGGCGAAGGCGGCGATCAAGATCGACATCGAAGAGCTGGAGCCGGTCTTCACGATCGATGAGGCAAAGAAGCGCGGACTCTTCATCGGCAAGACGATGACGATTCAGCGCGGCGACGTCACCTCCGCATTCGCCTCGGCCAAGAACATCCTCGAGGGGACGTTTGTCAACGGTGGCCAGGATCATTTCTATCTCGAGTCGCAGGCGGCGCTGGCGGTGCCGGGCGAATTCGATCAGCTCACCGTTCACTCATCGACGCAGAATCCTTCCGAGGTGCAGGACGTCATCGCGCATCTCCTCGGCCTACCGATCAACAAAGTGGTCGTGGTGACGAAACGCATGGGCGGCGGATTCGGCGGGAAAGAGTGTCAGGCCACGCACCCTGCCGCGATCGCAGCGCTCGTCGCGCATAAGCTCAAGCGTCCGGCGCGCATCGCCTACGGAAAAGACGACGACATGTGTGTCACCGGCGGCCGCCATCCGTTCCAGAACGATTACAAAGTGGCGTTCGATGACGATGGCGTCATCACCGCCGCGCAGATCGAGTTCTTCTCCGACGGCGGCGCGTTTGCCGATCTCTCGACCTCCGTGCTCGGCCGCGCGTTGACGCATGCCGACAACGCCTACTACCTGCCGAATGCGTTGATCCGCGGCACCGTCTGCCGCTTGAACTATCCGCCGAACACGGCCTTTCGCGGCTTCGGTGGACCGCAGGGCATCGCCACCATCGAGACGATCCTCGAAGAGATCGCGGTAGTCCTGAAGAAGGATCCGCTGGAGATCCGGCGGCGCAACTGCTACGGCATCGACGACCGCAACACCACGCCGTACGGCCAGATCGTGCGCAACAATCACCTGCCGCACCTCTTCGATGAGATCGCGTCGCGCGGCGATTATCACGAGCGAGTGGCGCGGGTCGCCAGTTTCAACGCGTCGTCGCGTACGCATCTGCGCGGCATCGCCTGCACGGCCGTGAAGTTCGGGATCTCCCTCAACACCAAGTTCCTCAATCAGGCCAACGCCCTGGTGAATGTCTATCTCGACGGATCGGTGCAGGTCTCGACCGGCGCGACCGAGATGGGACAAGGCGTCAACACGAAGATCCGGCAGATCGTAGCCGACGAATTCGGGATCGATGCCGAGCGCGTTCAGCTC
>DATLVW010000182.1:0-4954 GCA_035577085.1 Thermoanaerobaculia bacterium | reverse complement strand
CCGGGCTCATCGCGAAAAACCTGCTTATCGCATTTTGCAACGCCCCCCTCATCCGCCTTCGGCACCTTCTCCCCCCGAAAAGCACGGGGGGAGAAGGCGCTCGATTGAAATGAGTCGCTAAGAATCGTGAGCAAAGCAGTGTTCGAATCGTCACCGCTGCGATTCTATCCGCTGGCCCCACTCACCATTCATTGCTTGAAAGCCAAACTCGATTCGCGTAGAAGGTTCTGAGGTGATCGTCCGGGATCAGGAGCGCCACAATGTGGCTGGAGCCTCGCTGCGCGCGTGGGACGAGATTCACGACCTGGCCGCACACGCAAACCTCCTGATCGAGCTCGTTCATCGCGACCTCACCGTTCGCTACAAGCGCTCGATCTTCGGCTTTCTCTGGACGCTCCTGCATCCGCTGCTCCTCATGGCCATCTTCACGGTCGTTTTCTCGCATCTCTTCCGGCGCGAGACGCCGCACTACGAGACCTACTTTCTCTCGGCCTACATCGCCTGGAACTTCTTCTCGCAGACGGTGACGAACGCGATGGCCAGCGTGGCGTGGAACGGGCCGCTGATGAAGCGGGTGCGCGTGCCGCGCTCGATCTTCACGCTCTCGTCCATCGTCTCCGGTCTCGTGAACCTGGTGCTTTCGATGTTGGCGCTGCTGGTCATCATGTTGATCGTGCGCGCGCCGCTGTTTCCGTCGCTGCTGTTCGTCCCGATCAGTCTCCTCATCGTCGGCATCTTCACCCTCGGCATCTCACTCGCGCTGACGGCCTTGTCCGTCTTTTTCGCCGACGTCCGAGAGATGGTGCAGGCCGGCCTTCCGGCGCTTCTGTACATGACGCCGGTGATCTACCCCGTCTCGATCGTGCCGGCTTCGTTTCGATGGATCGTGGAGTGGAATCCGCTCACCTACCTCATCGAGATCGTGCGTGCGCCGATCTACTACGGGCACTTGCCGGAGCCGCGAACGATCATCGCGGCACTCACGATCTCGCTGATCTCGCTGCTGTGCGGCTGGCTGATCTTCCGGCGGCTCGCGCCGAGCTTCGAGGGAAGGCTCTGATGAACGCGATCGAACTGAAAGGCGTGAGCGTCCGCTATCGAGCGGAAAAGGTCCGCAGCCTCAAGGAGCTCGTCGTGCGCGGGCTGCGTCCTAGCCGGCCATTCTTTTACAGTCTGCGAAACGTCACGCTTGCCATCGCCAACGGCGAGTCGGTCGGAATCATCGGGTCGAATGGCGCCGGTAAGTCGACGCTGCTGCGCGTGGCCGCCGGAATCATTCAACCTTCCGAAGGCGTGGCCATCGGCCGCGGCAGCATCGTGCCGCTGATGGAGCTCGGCACTGGCTTCGAGGCCGAGCTGTCCGGCCGCGAAAACATTCTCTTCAACGGCGCTCTTCTGGGACGCACGCGCGCACAGATGCGAGCGCAGATGGACGCGATCATCGAATTCTCGGGCATCGAGCCGTTCGTCGACGCACCTATCCGAACGTACTCCACCGGCATGATTGCGCGACTGGCGTTCTCGATCGCGACCGCGGTCGATGCGGAGACGATCCTTCTTGACGAGATTCTCGCGGTCGGCGACGCCGCCTTTCGCGAGCGCTGCGACGAGCGTATCCGGACGTTCGTTCGCGAGGGAAGAACGGTCGTTCTTGTCTCGCACGACACCGAGGCGGTGATGACGCTTTGCCGCCGCACGCTCTGGCTATCGCACGGCGAGATCGCCGGCGATGGCCGTTCCGAGGATGTGATTCGGGAGTATGAAGCTCACCGCTCGGATGCGGGCTGAACGCGCCAGAGCTGCGCCGCGGCGTCCTCGTAAGCGAGGATCATTCCGCCGTTCGGCAGCAGCGGCTGACAAGTCTGCTTGACGACGAGAAAGTAGTGGGCGTCGATGGGCCGTAGCCGCTGCGCGATCGATGCGGTGTCGTGAGCGTCGCACAGAATGCGCTCGTACGAAAACGGTCCGTTGAAGTCGCCGGGCAGCTCGCCGCCGGCGTAGTCCTTCAACTGCTCGCCGCCGCAAACATAGACGCGCTCGTTGCCGGCGTGAATGAGTGCGCGATACGGCGGGACCTGCTGCGACAGCCACGCGCTGCGCTCTGAGGCGGTAACCGGCGGAGCTCCCAACAACGCGATCCGGTATCCCGCGTAGGCGACTCCGGGCGCGACCGCGAGCAACGCGAGCAGCGTCGCCGCCTTTCCCCATCGTCTGGCCACGGCCACCGCCGGCACGACGCTGAGAAGAGGCAGCAGCGGCACGAGGTAGCGCGAGTCTTGCGGCAGAAACTCGAAGACCGCCATGTAAGCGGCGCAAAGGAGCGCAACCCATCGCGCGCGCGTGTCGCGAATCGCGGCCGCGATGACGACAGCCACCATTCCGATGAGAAGAGGAGTGACCGGCGGCTGATGGTTCATCCGTCCGCGCGCGAAGGTTACATCCCACATCACGCGCAACGCGCCAACGAAGCGTTCACCCAACGAGACGGTTCGCGAGGGCGCGAGCGACCAGAGGCTCGTGCTGGCGAACGGAAAGAATGGATCGTGCGTCTTCATCACAATCCATGCGGTGGTCGGCAACGCCGCTGCCGCGCAGGCGATCAAGAACATGCCCGCCTCGCGCCGTCTCCCAGCCGTGCGCACCAGAACGATGATCAGCGCGGCCAGCACAAAGTACCAGCCGAGGTATTTCACGCTGCACGCGGTTCCGAGGAAGAAACCGGCGAGAAGGAATCGCTCGCGATCGAACGCGTAGAACCCCGCAGCAACGAACAGCGCCAGAGCCGCATCGACGTACGTGATCGTCGCCAGACTGATGACGAGCGGGCTGCCGAGGAAAAGCGCCGCTGCCAGCCAGCCTGCGCGAACGTCGTATCGCCCGGCCCACTCGATGAGCAGCGCCGCAGTGACAATCACCTCAGCGAGAGCAACAAGATGCGTGGCCACATCGCCGCCGAGGAGAAAGACGGGAACGCAGAGGAGCTCGTGGAGCTGCGGGAAGACCGGGAACCGCATCGCTGGCAGAAATCGAAGCGCGCCGTCATGCGCCAACGCGCGCACAAACGGCAGGTGGTAGAGCGTCTCATCGAACGCGATCGGCGGGTAGAGCGCGAACACGAACAGCGGAGCGATCACGAGCAGACCGGCGACTACATGCGATGCCGATGGCCGCGCGATTCCGCGAACGCGCACGGCGCCGCCGGCGATCGCGACGATCGTGAGCACGACCAGCGGTAGAGGCCGAAGCTGTCCGACCGCGGCGAGAAAAAAGCAAGCATGGGCGCAAAGCGCGAGCCCGAGAGCGGCGCGCAACGCCAGACCCTCGCCTGCTCCCACCGCCAGCGATCCCGCTCCCGCGGCCGTGACCAGCAGCAACGCCAGGATGGCTGCGTGGCCTGCGAAGAAGAGAACCATGCGGTGCGCATGATGAGGGAACGCGCAGAGAAAAGGGACGTAGACCCAAGGATGAATTCTGTCCTTCAAATTCATTTGTATCAATGCGCATCCACTTCGGCGACAATCGCTGCGCTCTCGTTGACAAGAAGGAGATATCGAATGCGATGGACCCGGATGCTGTCCCTGGTGGCGCTCTGTCTCGTAGCACTCTCCCTTCATGCCCAGTGCGGCGTGGAACGCTGGACGATCAAAACCGGCACCGACTCCCAAGCCCCAAGCATCAACCTCGGCACCTACATCTCCACCACGATCTACAACATGCGCTCGTCGACCGCGCCGGCCACGCTGCCGGCCACCACGCGCATCGCGCCACGCGAGCTGAATCAGTACCAGATCACGGCGACGCTCACGAAATATGCGCGGGAAGGTGACTCCGACTATCACCTCGTGATTCAGGATTCATCGGCACGCACGATGATCATCGAGATTCCATCGCCCAACTGCGTCGGCGCCGGTAGTCCTTTCGGTCCGGGAATCGCAAATGCGCGGCGGCAGTTCGACGCCCGCTTCACGGCGACGTCGACCTTCAAGACGACTTCGACGCCCGTCACGATCAAAGGCATCGGATTCTGGGACTTCCTTCACGGCCAGACGGGCGTGGCGCCGAACGGAATCGAGGTCCATCCCGTCCTCAACATCACGTTCGGCGCGGCGGTCGTCGGCACCAATCCTTCAATCCTTTCCGCGGAAGCGCCGGTCGATCCCTCTGACGATGTGGCCTATCCGGCCGACATGATTCGCGACGAGGACGGCGGCCGCGTGCGCGTCTTCCGCGGCGGCGACGCCCTCGGCGGTGCGCTCTTCCATGGCGGCGCAGTCGTCGAAGATCCGTCCATTCACGTCGTGTTCGTCGGCAACGGCTGGAACGACGAGTCGAAGCGAGCAATCCTGCAGAAGGCACATGCCATCAACCGCGATGCGGGGTTCGAAGGAATGGCGAAATACGGCGTGCGCACGTTCGGCATGCGCGTGAGCTCGACCCAAATCGCGGACGCCGGAAAGGACCTCGGCGATCTCGACGTACAGCGCCTGCTCGCGAATGCGGTCGAGTCAGGACGCATCCAGCATGTCGATGAGAACACCGTCTACCTCGTCGCACTCGCTCCTGACGTCGATGCGTCGGTGGCAGCGAGCCGCGACTGGCTTTCTTATCACTCCGAGTTTCATCCGACCGAGCTGCCGATGCGCTACGTCGTCGTGCGCACCGGTCTCGAGCCTGGCCGCGTGAGCGAGGCGATCAACGCGAGCGTCTACCGTGCACTCGCGAATCCGGCGGGCAACGGTTGGTTCTGAGACCGCGAATCGTTCTGGCAGCGCTTCTCCTGTTCGCGGCGTGCGGCACGTACGTCCCACGCTACGCGTTTCACGCCGCGCAGGAGAACCAGGCGCACATCGACAAGGTGCGCATCGGACAAACCCTCGCCGAGGTCCAGCGCATCATGGGGAAAGCTCCGGAGCGAAGAAACACGCACGTCCGCTTCGACGGGATCTCAATCGAG
>DATLVW010000181.1:0-2314 GCA_035577085.1 Thermoanaerobaculia bacterium | reverse complement strand
CGGACTTCTGCGCGTGCACTTCTTCCGTGCCGGTGAGGACAGGTGAGGTTCCGGAGGCGGTGGTAGTGGCGACGGTGCCGAGTTGCTGTGCGGCGGTGGCGGTGCCCACTGCGGGCGAGACCGGCTCGCCCGTGCCGTTCGTTCCGGTGGCAGGATTGCGGTCCGTGGCGTTGCCCAGCGTATTGGTCTCCGCGGGCTGCTCCTTCGTTTTGCAGCCGTTCGACAGGAGCGGGATGCAGCAAACGATGAGCACGAGGGCGAGGATCTGATGACGGCGATTACGCATGATTTGCCTCCGCCGCGAAAGAGAGGCAAGAGTCGTGCGCAGTAGAATCGCCGGACGCCATGCAGCGCTTTGCACTCCGTCCGGCCGCACTCGCTGCGCTGCTGATCGCCATCGGCGCGATCCGGATGGCGACGACGTTCCGAGTCTTCTCCGCGACGAGCGATGAGGCCACGCACATCGGCGCGGGGCTGGAGATGTACCAGTACCACCGCTATCAGTTTCAGCGCGAGAACCCGCCGCTGCCGCGCCTCGTGATGGCCATCGCGCCGTATCTGGGTGGAATGCGTTACGACGACCGCGGGAACTTTCCGGAACAGATCCACAGCATCTTCTATGGTCACGGCGAGTATCGCGCGAACCTCGTCCGGGCTCGTGTGGGGAACCTCCTCTTCTTCGTGATCGCCGCTGTCGTTTTGTTCGCACTGGCGCGCGACGCGATCGGTGACAAGGCGGCGTTGTTGTCTCTCCTTCTCTTCACGATGGAGCCGATCGTTCTCGGCTACTCGGCAGTGGCCACACACGATGGCCCCGGAACAGCGGGCGTGGCCGTGGCGCTCTTCGCGTTCACACGCTGGCTCCGTGGGCCCAACCTCAAGTCAGCATTGCTGTTCGGCGCTGCCTACGGTTTCGGCATCCTCTGCAAGTTCTCCAGCATCCCATTCGTAGCAGTCGCTTGCGCCGCTCTCGTCATCGTCCGCCTATTTCACGACGCAGAGCTGCGCGGTCACCTCGGCCGCGCAGCAGTCACTCTCGTTCCGGCAGCGGCAACAACGCTGCTCGTGATCTGGGCCGGCTACGGTTTCCGCGTCGGGACGGTCAGCGAACTGCAGCCATGGGCTCCCGTCTTCAGTCCTCTTGTGCAGCGCCTTCTTGCGCAGATCCACCCACGCACGCCGCTGCCGGCGTCGAACTTCTTCATCGGCATCGCGGGCCTCCTGAAGTACGACCAGCGCGGCTACCTCACCTACCTGTGCGGCAAGATCCTGAAGAACGGACGATGGTGGTACTTCCCGTTCGCCATCGCACTGAAGACGACGATCGCTGCGCTCATCTTGTTTGCGACCGGCTTCTGGTTCGTGCTGCGCGACCGCGAAATGCGATGGCCGTTTGCGGAGTGGAGCGCCGCCGCAATCGCCATGATCCTCGTGGCGATGCCGAGCGCCCTCGACCTCGGCGCACGCTACCTCCTCCCGTTCTACGTCCCCTTCACGATCGCCGCGGCGTGCACAGTGATGGCGATGATTCGCGCGTCGCGCGCGACTGCGGTCATTGCCGTCGTGCTCCTCGTCGCCCACATCGGCGCCTCGGCACTCGCTCATCCCGACTACTTCCCATACTTCAACGCCTTCGGCGGCTCCGACCCGTCGCGCTACCTCGTCGATAGCAACATCGACTGGGGCCAGGACATCCTCCGCCTCCGCACTGTTGCGCGGCGCGAGCACATGGGAAAGCTCACAGCATCGTTGATGGGCCCGGCCGATTACGTGTCCCTCGGCTTTCCGCCCATCGAACCGGCCAGCCCATGGACGGAATCGCACGGCTGGGTTGCTGTCAGTGACCACTCATACCAACTCACGGGCGCCGAGGGCGGGTGGCGGTGGCTGCCGGAAAGGTATGAGCGGGTGGGAAAGTCGATACGCTTGTATCGGATTCCGTAAACCACCGCGCAGTAGAATCGCCGCCCCTGATGCAGCGCTTCGTGTTTCGTCCCGCCGCTCTTACCGCGTTACTGATCGCCATCGGTGCGATCCGCATGGTCACCACGTTTCGCGTCTTCTCGGTAACCAACGACGAGCCCACGCATGTCGGTGCGGGATTGGAACTGCTCGAGTATCACCGCTACAACCTGCAGAGCGAGAACCCGCCGCTGGCGCGCGTCATCTTTGCGGCCATCCCCGAGCTCGGAGGGATGCGTTTCAATCCGAAAGGAAACTTCACCGATCAGATTCACAGCGTCTTCTACGGACACGGCGAGTACAAAGCCAATCTCTTTCGCGCGCGCGCCGGCACGCTCGTCTTCTTCGTCAT
>DATLVW010000180.1:0-6655 GCA_035577085.1 Thermoanaerobaculia bacterium | reverse complement strand
CGCACATCACGGTTCCGGCCGGACTGGCCTTCGGCTTACCGGTCGGCCTGTCGATCTTCGGCGGCGCGTGGAGCGATCCCTCGCTGATCAAGTACGCGTACGCGTTCGAGCAGGCGGCAAAGGCGCGTCAGCGTCCGAAGTTCCTATCTGCTACATCTGCGTAATCCGCGGATAAAAACCGGTCCGCAGATGACGCAGATGTTCGCAGATGCAGTAATCAGGGGACGGGACAAATCCCGTGCAGCATCTGCCAGGCGAATGAGATCGCGATCAAGGCGATGAAGGCGGCGTAGAAGGGGAGGAGTTTGCGTCTCACGTCAGTTCAACACCTACGATCGTGGTCACGAATTCCGCGCCGAAGTATTTCGCGGGGGTGAAGCTGCCCGGCCGCCGCGGCGATGCAAGCAACCGCTCCACTGCCGCCAGCGCGCTCAGCACGGTGAACAAATAGCCTTCGGGAGTCGTCATCGTCATCGTGACTTCGTCGACGCCGTTTGCCGCGCGGCCCCAGAGATAGGTTCGTCCCATCGCGCGCTGCGCTTCACCCGGTCCGCTGCGGCGATTAGCGAACGACTGCAAGAGCCGCTTGACCGGCTTGATTCCGAGGAGTGGCAGAAACGAACGGATGCGCCGCATGCGCGCGACCGACTTGGGCGACGCGCCCGTGTAGACACGAATGTTCGGGATGCCGGTGGTGTGAAACGCCGTGGAGACATCGCCCCACGGAATGGTCATGGCCGTGCGCGGTCCGCAGGAGAAGGGAATCGTGCGCACGTCGTACGCAGGCGGAACGCGCACGATCCTGCCATCGCGGCGGATGGCGCCTCCTTCACCGATCGACTCGATCATCGTCTTCAGCGTGCCGCGGCTCAGCTCCGCTTTCGGCGTGTAGAAAGCGAGCTCCAACTCGGTCGCTCCGGGAAGTTTCGCCGCGAGCATGGCGGCCAGGCAATCGGTGGGAACGACGTCGAAGCCCACGCCGGGGATGAGCGTAACGCCTCGCTGAACCGCGACATCGTTCATGGTCATGATCGCTTCGAAGACAGGGATCTCACCCGTGATGTCGAGGTAGTGAATGCCGGCATCGAGACAGGCCCGCACCATCGGCGCGCTGGTGTGGACGAACGGCCCCGCGCAATGAAGAACAGCATCGACGCCGTCGAGCTTCGGCTCTGTTAACGGAAACGCGCGCCCTTCGAGGCCGAGCTCGCTCGCGAGCAGGTCGATTTTCTCCGCACTCCTACCTGCAACGATCGGCCGCAATCCGCGGCGCACCGCCTCCCGAGCTATCAACTCGCCGGTGTAGCCATTCGCACCGTAGATGAGGAAAGTCATTGCTGCGCTTTGACAGTTTCTCACGCGAAGACGCGAATTACGCGAAGTTAGAAAATCGACAACGCTCGAAGCGCAATCAACCGACAACCGACAACGCGGGCGCCGCCAGGCGCCCGCAATTATCGGATACTCGCCATCACGCTGTCCGGCTTGTTCATCGCTTCTTCGAACTTATCCATCGACACGACCACGCGGACGATCGTCGTTTCCGCGCGCTCGTGGGCAAAGATCAGCAGGGCGACGCGGTCGCGGCCCATTGGATGCGCGAGGATCTGCGTCACCTCGCCGCTGCGGCTCGATCGCGTGCGGACCAGCGGGCGGAACTCCTCGCCGGCATTACGCGTAACGATCTCGGCCAGGCCACGTTCGTCGTCGATGTGCGTGTGCTCGAAGGTCGCCAATTGCAGATCGGAAACTCCATCGGGCTGCGCGACCCAGAGCGCGAAACGAATCAGGCCGAAGAACGGAATCCCCGTGTGATGAACGTGGTAGCGGGACTCGACGGCACGGACGACATCGTCGAAACCTGCGTGCGCTGGTGTCGCGCCGAGGGTGAGGACGCTCATCAGCGCGACGAACAGAAGGATGCGGCGGCGATTACTCATGGTGCTCTTCCTTGCCATGCTTGGACTTCATGTCGCGCGTGATGTGCGGGATACCGAACTGTCCTTCGAGCCCGGTCAGTTTCTCGAGATCAACCGGACCGATGATGTTTACGACGGTGAACTCTCTGGGTTCTGCCGAGATGATGAGAAGTCCGGTGATGGCGTCGCCGCGCATCTCCGCGTAGATATCGACATCCTCTCTCGTCCTGCTGGTGACCTTGACGATCTTCTTCCACGAGGAGCCGAGCTGTGTGCGGATCCGCTCCGCAATTGCCTTGTCGTACTCCCCTTCGTGCTCGAACTCGTAGCTGCGGACGTAGATGCCGGAGAGGCCGTTGATCATCTCCTTCGCCGAGCGCTCATCGGCGTCGGTGCTGGAGAGAAACCTGCCGGCCAGGCGAAGCATCGGTCCGTCGAGCGTGACATCGACCGTCTCGCGGGCCTTGGAGGCGAGCTCGGGAAAGTCCATGTTGATGCGCGGCGTCTGCGCCTGGGCGGCGAGAGGAAACGCCGCGCTGGCGATGATGGTGAAAAGTAAGCTGAGTAGAAGTTTGGTTGCGTTCATGGTGTGTGTGCCTCTCTTGGTTAGTTTTGATCTGACTGATCCGACGGATCTCTGGTTTCAATCCCGCGCCACCGCGCGTTGCGCGACGCGCATCTTGGCGCTGGCGATATGCAGTGCGGTCATCACCTCACGTCGGGCGAGCTCTCCCTCGGCGCGGCGGTGTTCGGCGATCTGATGCGCGGTAAGTCCGCCGAGGGCTGCGGTGAAGAGGATGGCGGCAGCGATGCGGCGGAGTGCCGATGCGGACAGCCAGCTCCGTTGCGGCTGCGATTGCGGATCGCCGATACGAGCGAGCACGCGATCCGCGAAGCCCTCGGGTGCTGAGGTCCGCGCCAGAGTTTGTTGCAGCGCTTCCTCGATGTTCTTGTCCGTGATGTTCATGACGTGGCTCCCAGCCATTCGCGCAACGCGGCCAGCCCGCGGCGAAGATGGCTCTTGACTGTGTTGAGCGGCATCCCCAGCACCGCTCCGATCTCGGAAGGCTCGAGTCCCTCCTGGTAACGCATGGTCAGCGCGAGGCGCTGTTGCGCGGGCAGACGCTGCAGCATCTGACCGACTTTTCTCTTGAGTAGCGGGTCCGTCGCATCGGCGTCGTGCGCAACATCAGATGCTTCGTCGAGTGTGACGATGCGCCAGCGGCCACGCCGCGATTCATCGATGCAGCGGTTGGAAGTCACGCGGCGCAGCCAGAAGGTCAGGTGCGCCGGCGATTCGATCTCGCCGAGCGTGCGATAGAGCTGCAGGAATACCTCCTGCGCGATCTCCTCGGCACGCCCCCGGTCGTGAAGAAAGTTCCAGGCGATGCTGAAGACCATGTCCTGATGTTCATGGATGAGCGTCGCGAACGACTCATGATCCCCGCCCGCCGCCCGTTGCAGAGCCTGGTCCCGGGACCCGAACATCAATGGCGCCGTAGCAGTCATCTGAGGCTATATACGGCGGAATCGGGCGAACGAATGCAATCAGCATCGATAAAGGAATTTAGGTGTCATTCTGAGCCTGCCGGAGGCGCCCGCGCCACTCGTTGCTTTCACACAGATCTTCCCTGGCGCCGCAGGACGGCGAAGGATCTCAAGTTGCCGCGCACATGACAGCGTCGCGTAATTTGAGATCCTTCGACGTCCTGCGCCGCCACATCTTGCAGCGCGACGCCTCAAGTACGGATGGCGGCTCCGGCGTCTCAGGATGACACCTCTCCTTCTTGCGCGCAGAGTGCTCGGCTGCTAAGTAGAAGGGTCGCTCCCTGGCGCGCGAGAGGCGCTTACTTGGGGTCGAACAACTCGGCGCGGACTTCGCCCCAGGGACGAACCGCGGTCCGGTTCGCATGGTACGAATCAAGGCGGCGATCGAGCTTCGACTTCAGTTCATCGCTGACTGGGACTGCTTCGGGAACCTCGGTGAGTGAGTCCCAAATCGCTTCGATGAGACGAAGGCGGTCCTCCGTTGGCAGCGCAAGAATGCTGGCCAAGTCACGCATTGAGTAAGTCTATCCGAGGGGACCGCGCTATCCTCGCCGTCAATGCGAGTTGGTGATCAGCTGACGATTGCCCCGACCGAACTCGTCGCCGGCGGCGCGGCGCTGGCGAAGGTTGATGGGTTTCCGATCTTCATCGCGGGCGCCTATCCCGGCGACGTCGCGGTCGTGCGGCTGGTCGAGGTGAAGAAGGGGTTTGCGCAGGCGGATCTCGTGCGATTGGTCGAGGCGAGTCCATTTCGGCGCGCGGTTCCCTGTCCGGTGACGAATGAATGTGGCGGGTGCGATTGGACGGCACTTCGGCTCGATAAGCAGCTCGAGGCGAAGGAGCGGATTTTGACGGAGTCGTTACGGCGGGTCGGCAAGATCGATCTGGCCACGCTTCCGCCGATCACGGTGCATCCGTCGCCGCTCAATTACCGGATTCGTAGCCGGCTGCATCAGGACGGCGGCAAGGTCGGGTTCTTCGCATCGCGGACGAATCGCGTCGTGCAGCTTCCGGCGGAGTGCGAAGTGGTGGGGCCGGAGACGGCGCGCGCACTTTCGTCGGGTGCGGGTTTTACAGGTAGTGAGGCAGCGGAGATTCAGATCTGGGAAGTCGATGGAAAGCTTGTCACCGAGGGGGAGCTGACGATCGATGGGTTCCACGTTACGACCGATGTTTTCTTCCAGGTCAACCGGCATCTCCTCGGCACGCTGCGGCGGCTGGTCGCGGACATCGCATCGCGGTCGGCGAAGAAGGAAACCGCGGTCGACCTCTACTCAGGTGTCGGTTTCTTCAGCGTGCCGCTCGCAGGCGTGTTCGCGAACGTCACGGCGGTCGAGGGATCGGCCTCGGCGCACGCTTGCGCGGCGCGCAATGTGCCGGACAACGTGACGCTCGTGAATGCGCCGGCGGAGTGGTGGGTAGAGCGGATGGCGCGCGTCGACTTTGTCTTTCTCGATCCGCCTCGCAGCGGCGCCAAGCGTAATGTCATCGATGCCATCGGCACGCGCGCGGGCTCGATGGTTTGCTTCCTTGCCTGCGATCCGGTAACGTTTGCACGGGACGCGAGCCGGCTGATCGCGTCTGGCTGGCGGCTTGCGTCGCTGGACCTCCTGGACCTCTTCCCGAATACGCATCACGTGGAAACGCTCGCTTCGTTCGAGCGTGCGCAGTGACGTTCCCGCCGCACTTCCGCTGATCGCTTACGCCGCCGGTCTGGCCCTCGGGTATTCGTACGCCGAGGCTGCCGGATTCGCGGTTGTGGCGGTGTTGCTCATCGCGCTTCGTAGGACGCGGATGGCGTTCGCTTGTCTTGCGCTCGCGGGCGGCGTCTGGGCTGCCGCGCATGCGCGTGAAGCGACGCGTGTCGATGACGCCGCGATCGCACCGCTCGTCACGGATAGGTTCGTCACCGTCGTCGCTCCGATCGATCGCGACTGGTCGGTGCGCGGCGAGGCGCATGCCTTGCGTTGCGTGCGCTTCGTGGCGGACGGCATCGCGATCGAACGGCCGCTGACGATTTATGTGCGGTTCGAGCCGTCGGAAATCGGCATGGAGCGCTCGATCCGGGCCGAAGGCTTTCTGCGGCGCAATGAGCGGGGCGACCTCGCGCTGACGATCAAGTCGCCGAGGTTGATGGCGTACGAAGGGAAGTTGAATCCGATGGCGCCGGGCGCGTGGAACCGTGCGCTAGCGAATCGGATCCGCCCGTTCGCCGGTGTGCATCCGACCGAGGTTGCGCTCGTCGAGGCGATTGCACTGGGAAGAAGCGAACGGCTCACCGATGAGGTGCGCGACAGCTACAAACATGGCGGGACGTATCACCTGCTCGTTTTCTCGGGATTGCAGATCGCGTTCGCGGCGGCACTGATCGCGCTGGCGCTGCGCTGGTTGCGCGCGCCGCGGACGGCGGACTGGTCGCTGCTGATCTTCTCGATCATCGCGCCACTCTTCATCGGGCCGACGGCTTCGGTGTCGCGCGCCACGATCGGCATCGGTCTCTACGCAATCTCACGGATTCTGCATCGTCCGACAACGCTGGAGAATCTCTGGTGCGTGGCGGCGCTGTTGCGTCTCATCATCGCGCCCCACGATCTCGTCGAGCCGGCTTTTCACCTGACGTACGCGGGAGCGGGTGCGCTGCTCTTTGCGGGCAAAGCGCTGGCCGCACGGCGCGCGCGCTGGATCGCCTACGCAGGAGCGGCGGAGATGTCGATTACGCCGCTGACGCTCTTCCACTTTCACCAGTACGCGCTCGGCGGATCGGTGATGACGATGCTGCTGACGCCGATCGTTTTCGCGATGCTCGTGCTGTCGGTGGCGATTTGCGCGATTCCCTGCAACGCGCTCTTCGCGGCGCTGGGGTCTCTGCACCAGCTCTGCACGTTCGTCAATGGAGTGGCCACGCCGGTATGGGGCTTCTTCGCCGCACCGCCACTGATCGCGCTGGTAACCGGCTATGCGATTGCGATCCTCGCGGTCGCGTTCCTGCGAGGCCGGATACGCGCACTCGCGATTCTGGCTGCGATGCTGATTCCGATTGGCGGTGCCATCGTTGTCGCGCGACAGGATGTCGTTGCGCCTCGTTTGACGATGCTCGACGTCGGTCAGGGAGATTCGCTGCTCCTTCGCTCACCCAAGCACGTCGTCCTGATCGACGCAGGCGGACGGCTTGGCGATGCGCATTTCGG
>DATLVW010000179.1:0-3074 GCA_035577085.1 Thermoanaerobaculia bacterium | reverse complement strand
GCCGTCGAGGGACCGATCGGCGTCGGGAAGACGTCGTTGGTGAACCTGCTTGCTAAGCGCTTTCGGGGGACCAAGATCCTCGAGGACGTCGACAACCCGTTCCTCGCCGATTTTTACAAAGACAAGCGCGGCGCGGCCTTCCGCTGCCAGCTCTTTTTTCTGCTCTCGCGCTACGACCAGCAGCGATCGATCTCGCAGCGCGACCTCTTCACCGAGCTGATCCTTGCGGACTACTCGTTTCCGAAAGACAAGATCTTCGCGTACATGACGCTCGAAGACTCGGAGCTGATGATCTACAACCGGATGTACGAGCTCCTGTACGACAGCGTGCCGAAGCCGGACCTGGTTATCTATCTTCAGGCTTCCCTTGATACACTATTGAAACGCGTGAAGAAGCGCGGACGGGCTTACGAGAAGTCGATCTCGCAGGATTACCTCAAAGAGCTCAGCGAGGCGTACTCACACTACTTTTACCGGTACGACGAGACGCCATTGCTGGTTGTGAACACGAACGAGATCGATTTCGTCAACACGCCCGAGCATTTCGATCAGCTCATCGAGCAGATTCGCAATGCGAAGAAAGGCACGCAGTACTACGTACCGCTTGGATCCTGAGTACACGGACCGAGACGAAGCGTAGTGGTCAGTGGTCAGAGATTAGAGATCAGGGACTCAGCTTTCCTGATCTCTGATCTCTGATCTCTGACTACTTGCTCCTCCCGGCCCACCACGGAGGAGCAAATGGCAGACACGCCGAAACGCATCACCGTCCCGGCCATCCGCGCCATGAAAGGCGAGAAGCGCATCGGGATGATCACCGCGTATGACTATCCGAGCGCGAAGGTCGCCGACGCGGCCGGCTCCGACATCATCCTGGTCGGCGATTCCCTCGGCATGGTGGTACTCGGTTATCCCGACACGCTGAGCGTCACGGTCGACGACATGCTCCATCACACACGCGCGGCCGCACGCGGCGCCGCGCACGCGCTCGTCGTCGGCGATATGCCCTACCTCTCGTATCACGTGAGCGTGGAAGAGTCCGTCCGCAACGCCGGCCGCTTCATCCAGGCGGGCGCGCAGGCGGTCAAGGTCGAAGGCGGCAAAGCCTCGCGCATCCGCGCAATCGAAGCCATTCTCGACGCCGAGATTCCGGTGATGGGCCACATCGGCCTCACGCCGCAATCGGTCAACGCTCTCGGCGGCTTCAAACTGCAGGGAAAGAATCTCGACGACGCGCGGCGACTGGTCGATGAGGCGCTCGCGCTCGATCAGGCCGGCTGTTTCTCGATCGTGCTTGAGTGCGTGCCGTCGGAGCTGGCAGCAATGATCACCGAGCGCGTTTCGATCCCGACCATCGGCATCGGCGCCGGCCCCTCCTGCGACGGACAAGTCCTCGTCTTCCACGACCTCCTCGGCATCTACGACGGCCACCGAGCGAAGTTCGTGCGGCGCTACGCAAACATCGCCGACGACATGCGCGCCGCAATCGAGCATTACTTGGCGGATGTGCGCGACGGAAGTTTCCCCGATGATCAGAAGGAGTCGTTCCACGCGGCAAGCGCGGATGATCTGCGAGCGCTATATGGTGAAGGTGTCGTGATCGAGATGCCGAAGGCGCAATGAGACCGAGTCCGCTTGCAGATCGAGAAGCACAGAGAAGAGTGTCTGTGCCACGTGGCTTTGGGCACAAACACACCTCGGAGCCGGGCTTGGTGTGGCACAGACACTCCTGTCTGTGCTCTAGAAGCTAAACAGCATCGATGATCCTCGCAACAACCATCGAGGCCACCCGCGCTGCCGTTGCAACCGCGCGTACCTCCGGCAGAACCATCGGCTTCATCCCGACGATGGGCTTCCTGCATGACGGCCATCTCTCGCTCATCGACGCCGTGCGCGCGAACGGCGCAGACTTCATCGTCGTGTCGATCTTCGTCAACCCGACGCAGTTCGGCCCGAATGAGGATTTCGAGCGCTACCCTCGCGATGAAGCCCGCGACAGGGATCTACTTGAAGGCAAAGACGTGGATGTTCTCTTCCTCCCCTCGGTCAGCGTCATGTACCCCTCGGGCTCGCAGACATCGGTACACACGGGCGACGTCGCCCGGCCACTTGAAGGGGAGCGCCGCCCGGGACACTTCGACGGCGTAGCCACCGTCGTCTTGAAACTCTTCAACATCGTGCAGCCCGACCTCGCTGTCTTTGGCCGCAAAGACGCGCAGCAATGCGCGGTGATCGAACGGATGGTGCGCGACCTCGACGTCCCCGTGAAGCTCGTCTTTGCCGAGACGGCGCGTGAGGATGATGGTCTGGCGCGATCATCGCGGAACAGCTATCTCTCCGCCGATGAGCGAGCGATTGCTCCAGCACTTTATCGAGCCCTGCGCGCCGGCGAAGAGGCGATCAGCCGGGAGATTCACGACACTGGCGCGATCGAATCGCTGATGCGGAAGACGATCGAAGAGAGTCCCGGCTTGACGATCGACTATCTGGCGGTCATTGATCCCGAGACATTCCTCACGCCCGCAGATTTTCACCGCGACATCCTCCTCGCCGGCGCGGTGAAGGTCGGGCGGACGAGGTTGATCGACAACGTGCGGATTGCACGCGCCTAGCGGCGCGTGCGTTGTCGGTTGATTGCGCTTCGCGCGTTGTCGGTTGCGCGGGATTGTCGCCTCGGTCTCCCGACAACGGGGCGCGGCAGCGCCGCAATCAACTGACAACGCACTCCTACAACTGTGAGAAATGACAAGCTAAGACGGGCGGGAGCAACCACCTTGGCTGTTGCTGCTGTGGTTTGCGTCGTGCCGTCCGTGCTGTGGCAGGGCGCGTTTCGATCCATTGATCCAATGTTTCACACTCTCGACGCTGCGTCTTTCACCCGCGATGCTGTGATTCGCACACGCGATGATGTGCTCTGCACCCACCATGATGTCTTTTGCAGCCACGATCCTGCGTCCTGACACCACGATGATGTGTTTCGCACCCCCGATGCTGTGTTCTGTACTCCCGATGAGATGTTCTGCACCCCCGATGAGATGTTCTGCACCCCCGATGAGATGTTCTGCGCCCACGAT
>DATLVW010000178.1:0-5828 GCA_035577085.1 Thermoanaerobaculia bacterium | reverse complement strand
CCCTGCGGCATCGCGGAGATGAAATCGTGCGCGTTGGCAGCCTTCGCCGCATCGATCACGCGCTCCGAGTCGACGTCCCCGCGGCCGTAGGCGATGTTGTTGCGCACCGTGTCGTTGAAGAGCACGACCTCCTGCGTCACCAGTCCCATCAGGCCGCGCAGCGAGGAAAGCTGCAGATCGCGGATGTCGTGACCGTCGATGGTGATGCGCCCGGCATTGACGTCGTAGAAGCGCGGCAGGAGATTCAGGAAGGTCGACTTGCCGGCGCCGCTTCCGCCAACGAGAGCGACGATCTCGCCCGGCGCGACCGTGAGTCCGACGTCGCGCAGGACAGGTTCCTCCTCGTATTGGAAGGACACGTTCTCATAGCAGATGCCACTGCCCACGGCCGAAATCGTCTCTGCCTTCGGCCTGTCTTCGACTTCGTTGGGAATGTCGAGCATCCGGAAGACGCGCTCGGCGGCCGAGAGCGCCGTGTTCACGGAGAGATTGACCTTGTTCAGCTTCTTCATCGGCTGATACATCGCCGCCACCGCCGCCATGTAGGCCATGAGCGCGCCGATGCTCAGCGTTCCGTTGCCGATGCGGCGCTGCGCATACAGGAAGAGAGACAGCCCGCCGATGCCGGTGATGAAGTCCATGACCGGCGAGGAGAGCGCCTGGATCTTCTGCGCCTTCAGGTTCGACGAGAGATGCCGCTTCGTGGCGTCGCGGAAACGGCTGATCTCGAAACGCTCCATCGTGAAGGCCTTGACGATCCGTACGCCGCGGATGGTCTCCTCGAGCAGAGTGGCCATGTCCGCCATCCGCTCCTGCGAACGGTGCGTCGTGCCTCGCAGACGTTTGCCGAAGTGGACGACCGGAAAGACGAGCAGCGGCGCGGCGATGAACGTGATCAGCGCAAGCTCGGGGTTCGACCAGAAGACGTAGACGAGCAGGAAGAAGAGCGTGAGCGACTCCTGGAACAGATCACCCATGCGCGTCGACACTGCGGCCTGAATGGCGTCGGCGTCCGACACCACGCGGCTGACCATCTCCCCTGTCGATCGTTCCGAGAAGAAGCGATGACTCTGGAAGATGAGACGCTCGTACAACTCGTTGCGGAGGTCCCGCACCGTCGACAGCCCGACTTTCTGGAACGCATATTCGGAGAAGAACGAGGCAAAGGTCCGCAGGATGATGACGATCAGCATCGCCAGCAGAAGGCGCCGGAACTGAATCTTGCGGCTGGCTTTGTCCCACCACCCGTGAAACTGGTGATTCAGTTCGTCCCCGTGATTGATGAGCCAACCACGTTGACCTTCAGGCTTCTCGCGCTCGAGGACTGTATCGAGGATGCCGCTCTTGACCTTCTCTTCCTTTGACTGATGGGTCTCCGCGTATGGCTTCGACGACGGCGGGGTCAGGCCGATGTCGAAGATCGGCTGCACGAGTCCGATCATGGCCGTTTGCGTGACGGCGAAGATGATCATGGATCCGAAGGCGAGCGCCGCCCATGCCTTGTAGTGGCGAAGGTAGCGGTAGAGCCGGCGAAGAACGGTCATCGATGCACCGCGCTCATTATCGCTTCTGCGGCCCGATGACTGGCGCCGCCCTTGCCGAGGAGTGCGCGAACCGCAGTGAGCTCGGCTCGAACGCGCGCGTGATTCTCGGGTTGCGCCAGCGCGCGCACTTCCGCTGCGATGCGATCACCGTTCACGTCGTGCTGCAACAGTTCCGGGACGACCTTCTTCCCGGCCAGGATGTTGACGAGGCTGAAATGCTGCAGGCTCACGAGCCGTCGGGCAAACCAGAGCGTCGCCGTCGACAGCCGGTACATGACGATGACCGGCGTACCGATGACCGCACATTCGAGCGTGGCGGTGCCGGACGACGAGAGCGCGACATCCGCCGACGCCAGCTCTTCGCCGCCGCCGTGCGGCACGATGCGGACGTAGACGTTGGCCGTCTGCATGATCGCGAGCAACTCGGCCGAGGAGATCGTGGTGGCCTGGATCACGAAGGCGTCGAGCTCGCGCTCGCGGCGAAGATTGGCAACCGCGTCGAGCATCGCTGGAAGCAGTTGCGAGACCTCGCCGCGCCGGCTGCCGGGAAGGAGCGCCAATCGCAGCGGCGTGCCCGGCTCGTGATCACCGCGTGCAACACCAGCCAGTTCGTCGATCAATGGATGGCCTGCGTACACGACCGGCACATCGTGCTCGCGGTAAAACGTCTCCTCGAACGGAAAGATGACGATCATCAGGTCGACGATCCTGGCGATCTTCTTCACCCGTCCCTTCCGCCAGGCCCAGACCTGCGGCGAAATGTAATAGATGACGCGGATGCCCATGGCTTTGCAGCGCTCCGCAACCCGCAGATTGAACTCGGGATAATCGACGAGGAGCACGGCATCCGGCTTCTGCTGCGCGATCTCGTCGATCGTGTCGCGATAGATTCTGCGAAACATGCGCAGGTGGCGGAGCACGTTGAAGAGGCCGACGATGCCCATCTCCCTGGCGTGATGAATCAAGCGCACACCTTCGGCGGCCAGCAGGTCGCCGCCGATCCCGAACACCTCCAGTGCCGGATCGAGAACCTTCAGCTCACGGACTACTTCTGCGGCGTGAAGATCGCCGGAAGCCTCGCCGGCGATGACGGCAAGCTTCATCGCAGCGGGAACGGATACATCATCCAGGCCAGCGCGATTCCGCCCAGAAAGAGCGAGAAGAACACCAGCAGAAAGAAGCGAATCCGCTCGGCGCGCGTCTCTTTCCAGAGCAGCGCGAAGAAGATGCCCGTGCCCAGGGCGTAGAGGAACATCAGGACAATGTGATTGCGGAGAAGGCTCATTCTTTCCGACCCTGAGCGATATCGAAGGCGTCGAGGATCAGGAGCAGATTCATCAGCCCTGCCGTAATCGTGAACGCTGTGCCGTATTCGAACGTGATGGAGGTGACGTCGCCATGAACGCCCATCCACGCGGCGATCCAGTAGATCACTCCCGCGCCGAGGGAGCCGAGAGCGGCAAGGAGCCGCAGCAGCGAACCGCCGGTGTGACCGAGCATGTAGAGATCGCCGTCGATCGAGATGCCGATGACGAACATCAACGCGACAACGCAGAAGAAGGTGGCGGCCCGGGCGTACTTGCCGAGGTAGAGATGTCCGGCGCCTGGAATGAGGTACGCCAGCAGCATCGCGAAAATCGTGCGGCCTTTCATTGGATGGAGAGAGATTCCTTTCGGATTTGCTGGAAGTGAGGGAGAAGGCGTTCGTAGGTGACTTCGAGATCTTCGGGAACGATGCGCGTGCGGGCGGTGACGGTCATGAAGTTGGCATCGCCTCCCCAACGCGGGACTATGTGCATGTGGTAGTGATCGGCCACTCCGGCCCCGGCAACCTGGCCGAAGTTCATCCCGACGTTGAATCCTTCGGGATGGTACACGTCGGAGAGAATGCGCTGCGCCTCGGCGGTGAGGCGGATCAGCGCGCGCAACGAATCGTCGCGGCTGTCGAACAGAAGGGCATCGTGCGCCACCGGCGCAACCATCAGATGGCCGTTCGTGTAGGGATAGCGGTTCAGCATGACCAGCGCGTCCGCGTTGCGGAAGAGGGTCTGGGTCTCACGAAGGCCCTCCGCTCTGGCAGCGTTGCAGAAGATGCAACCAGGTGAGGCCTCGCTTTTCGGCGAGGTCAAGTAGGAGTACCTCCAGGGAGTGAACAGGATTTCCATGAAAAGGATGAAGGATGAACGATGAAGGATGACCCGAGGCCGCCGGATATTCTCATTCATCCCTCATGGTTCATCGTTCATCCTTCCTCGTTCGCTGCTTTCGCAGATGATTCGGTTCTAGCAGCGGACGAGGCCTCCAACACCTGATTGATCAGCTCCTTCAGCTCTTTGCCCGGCTTGAAGTACGGGATCTTCTTCGACGGTACTTCCACCTTCTCGCCGGTTTTGGGATTGCGGCCGGTGCGCGACTTGCGGCTGCGCAGCCGGAAACTTCCGAAGCCGCGGAGCTCGATCTTCTGTCCGGAGCGGAGAGAATCGACGATCGAATCGAAGACGATGTTGACGATCGTCTCCGCCTGCTTCTTCGTGAGCTGGACGACGCGGGCCACCTCGTCGACGAGCTCCGCTTTGGTCATCACGCCCGCTTTATCTTCGAGCTCGTGTTCGGGTTCCAGGTGATCCAAAGGTGCCTCCTCACTCATGACGGTCACCACTGATAGAGAAAACGCGGACGCCGGCTGAGAATCCTGCCGATGGCGGTCTCTGTATCGGAGTCGTCACTGGTCAGCGCATCAAACAAGCCGCGCGTTCGTTTCTTCGGATAGATGGTGCCGGGACGTCCGTGAATGCCGCCCAGCTTGCCTGCTACATTGATGGCATCGTCAAGATTGCCCAACTCATCGACGAGCTTGAGCCCGAGGGCCTGCTCGCCGGTGAAGACGCGGCCGTCGGCGATCTTTCCAACTTCAGCCTCGGTCAGTTTTCCTTTGCGGCCAGCGGCCACGGCACGTACGAACTGCGAGTGGAGCTGCGTGACGATGTCTTGAAAATAGGCACGCTGCGCGTCGGTCAGATCCTGATACGGCGATCCGGCTGCTTTCATCGGACCGCTGGTGATGGTCTCCGGCTTCAGCTTCGCCCAGGCCAGCAGATCTTTCGTTTCCATCCACTGCAGAATGACGCCGATCGATCCCGTGATCGAGCCGGGATTGGCGACGATACGGTCACAGGCCGAGGCGATGTAGTAGCCGCCCGATGCCGCGACGCTGTCGAGCGAGGCGATGATCGGCTTGCCGCTGTGCGCGCGGACGTTGCGGATCTCTTCGTAGATCTCCTGCGACGGCGCAATGGCTCCGCCGGGGCTGTTGATCCGCATGATGATCGCTTTGACGTTGGAGTTGCGCGCGTAGCGGTGTAACGCCTCGATCGCTTCGCGCGAGCCGAGGATCTCGCCATCGATCGGAATGATGGCCACCTTATCGCCGAAGACATCGCCGCGCGACGTCGTGTCGTTGCCGGCGAACGACGCGATGAAGACTCCTAGAATCAGGAAACCGATGACGACGACCAGACAGCCGCTGAACGCGCCGAAAAAGAAAATACCGGCGCGGGATTTGCGCGGCGGTGTTGCCACGATCGGCTCACCGGCTGGGAGTACGGGATCGAGTTCCGACATGGATCAGCCTTGCGGCGTCGTCTCCGGAGTGGGAGTCTCTGTTTCGGATTCTGAATGCGTTTCTGGTTCGTGAACGTGCGATTCTTCGGCCACACGCGCCGCCTCGGCGTGGTGTGCCATTTCCTCTTCCGTGAGCGGCTCGACGTCGCGCGTCGACAGCCCGATCTTCTTGTCGGGCCAGTCGATCTTGATCACCTTGGCGCGCACCGGAGAGCCCGGATGGAACGACTTTTCGAGCTTCGCCTTCGGATCGCGCGAAATCTCGGAGACATGCGCGAGCCCTTCCACGCCGTCCGCTACGCGGATGAAAAGACCGAAGTCGGTGATCTTGGAGACCGTTCCGATCACCTCGTCGCCGACGTTGTGGGTCTTGGCGAAGGTGTCCCATTCGTTCGGCAGGAACTCTTTGATCGAGAGCGACAGCCGCTGGTTCTCTGCGTCGACGCTGATCACGCGGGCCTGCACGGCGTCGCCCTTCTTCAGGACTTCGCTCGGATGCTTGAGCCGGCGGTTCCAGGTCATGTCGGAGATGTGGATCAGACCGTCGATTCCGTCTTCGACCTCCACGAACGCGCCGAAGTCCGTGAGGTTGCGGACCTTCCCTGAGACGACTGCGCCGATCGGATAACGCTCGGCAATCGTGTCCCACGGATTCTGCTCGAG
>DATLVW010000177.1:0-4869 GCA_035577085.1 Thermoanaerobaculia bacterium | reverse complement strand
CCGCCGACGCGGAAGAGCGGCGCGTAACCTGCCGTCTGAAGATGCGTGATCTCGGCGAGGAGCGAGGACCGGTCGCTGACGGCGTTGATCCGATCGAGCTCCGGCTGGATCGGCGTGACGCCGGCAGCCTCGATCGCGGCTTCATTCATACAGGAGGCGTAGAAGTCGCCGACTTTCTGCTCCGCGCTGCCGGGAGCGGCGGTGGTGAGCGCCGCATCCTGCTCGGCGATCTGATGGAGCACATCGCGGTTGCGCTCGGACAACTCTTCGAAACGCCCGTAGCGGGAGTACTGCGCCGGAAGCGGATGCGTGTCGCGCCACTTGCCGACGGCGAATCGATAGAAGTCATCGCAGGCTTTGACGCTCGTATCCATCGCAGTCAGGTCGAAACCATGCGGCGCGAAGTAGGCGGCAACCGGCGGCGCGGTTGTCGCAGCAACGGGTGCAGCGGTGTGTGACGATCCGCATCCGGCTTGGATTGCGGCCAATCCGGCGAACGCGATCAGAAGAAGAGAACGGCGCATAGTTCCTCCATTGGGGTCCAAATTTTTCGGCGCGATCGTATGCAAGGTAACCGGAACGTGACGTGAACGAATGGTGCCAGGTTGGGAGCTGGGGTTGCTGGTTTGCCAGTTTCACTTCCGGTTCTCGGGCGGTTATCCTTGCGGAGCGGAAAGCCGACAGGCAAAAACATGATGGACTGGAAAGAGATGATCACCGCGGATCCGGAAGTGATGGTGGGCAAACCTGTCATCGCTGGCACTCGCCTGACGGTCGAGTTTGTCGTCGAACGCCTCGCCGATGGGTGGACGGAAGAGCAGCTACTCGAGAACTACCCGGGATTGAAGCGGGAGCAGATTCACGCGTGCTTGGCGTACGCCGCTGAGATGCTTTCGGAGGTTCAGATGTACTCGCTCCCGTTGCGCCGGCATGCATGAAGTTTCTCGCGGACGCCAACACGCCGGGACTGCTCGTTGAGACGCTGACCTCATCCGGCCACGAAGTGTTCTGGGCTTACTCCGTTCCACGCACTCCCGACGTCGATCTGATTGAAAAGTCGGCGCACGAACGGCGCGTGGTCATCACATTCGACAAAGACTTCGGCGAGCTTGTTTTCAGACGAGGCCATTCGGTGGGCGTCGTGCTGATTCGGCTGCGCGAGACGAGCATGCAAGACACCGTCGTTCTGGTGATGGACCTCGTGGAGAGCGAGAGGGAGAACCTCCATCGTCTTTTCTGCGTGATTGAGAACACGAGGTTCGCAAGACGCCGCTTCCTTAGCCAGTGGCCGGGTTACCAAGGAAGACCTATAGCGGCGGAACCTGCACCGCTGCAACCTTGTAATTCTGCAACGCTCTCCTACCGAACCCGCACGATCGCGTTGATCGCGGCCATCACCTTCAGTGCACGCTTGGACGCCGTCCCGCCTGTCGTCACCTCGGACAAGCCGTCCGTCATGAGCGATTTGCGGCCGTGTTTCTGCCACCAATGACCGACGTAGAGCAGCTCGCCCGCCTTCACGATCACGAGCTCGCCTGAAGCGGCGCGGCCAGTCGGACGTAATTCGACGATCAGCAGGTCGCCGTCTTCGATTCCAACCGCTTGCAAAAGATCGCCGCGAGCGCGGAAGACTTTCTCACCTGCCGCGATCCATGCAGACGGGAGCGGGGCGTTCTCGCCGGAGAGCTCCACAACCTCCGCGCCTTGCCGGATTTCGCCTGCGATCGGGACTCGAGATTCTCCGGGACGGTCGGCGATCGCATTTGCCCCACGCCGCCGACCCTTTCCTTCGATCCGCAGGGGCTGCATCTTCGGAAAACGCACGACGACGGACGAGGGACCGGCCTCGTCATCGCCGAGAATCGATCCGGCGCGGGCCAAGAGCACCTGCGCCCGCAAAGTGCCTGCGTGCGCCTCGCGGATCGTCTCGGCCAGCACCGGCATATTGACGGACGTCGACGTCGATTGGTCCGTCCGGACGGTCAGCTCGCCCAGGTTGATCTCGGCCAACTGAAGCACGGTCGCTACCTTGCGCAGGACCGCGACTGACACATTTGCGCCTTTCTCCAGAGCAGCAAGATGCCGCCGGCTGACACCCGCAAGGCGGGCCAGCCGCTCCTGAGTCAGGCCTCGCTCCAGGCGGGCCGCACGTACGGTTTCTCCGAGCATGGGTGCCAAGTAACTTATACGTTACTAGGTTCGCGTAATCTAAGCAACTCATCTAGGAGTGCTCCGCACTTACCGATTGACACCCATCATGCCGCGGATTATGATGCACTATATTGCACATGCCGACGCGACTGGAACAGTTTCTCAAGAGCCACCGGATCAAACCAGCCCACCTGGCGAGGGAATCCGGCTACAGCCGGCAGCACCTCCTGCGCATCCGCATGGGAAGGATGGAGCCCACCCGCCGCTGCATCGCAGCGATCGTCGCCGCCTGCCGCCACCTGGCAAATGAGCCGGTCCTCGCCAACGACCTTTTCGACCTTGGCGAAGAAGAGCGGCAGCCGAAAATCGCTGACATTTGATCACCACAGGCTCGTAGAAGTCACAGAGATAACAGTTCACTTCCGTACTCTCTGCCCCTCTGTGTGACCTCCTTTACTTCATCCCCGCGATCTCCTCGAAGTACTTCACGAACGCCACCATCCCGCCGCTGGCTTGCTGCCAGTCGTAGTTCTCGTTCGGAGCGTGGTAGCCGTGTTCGGGGAGTGAGAGGCCGAGAAAGAGGACCGGTGCCTTGAGGACCTGTTCCATCGAGACGACCGCACCGATCGAACCGCCTTCGCGGACGAAGACCGGCTCGCGGCCGAAGGCGAACTTCATCGCGCTGCGGACGGCGTTCGCGAGCGGACCAGTCGTTGGAGCCTGATACGCCTCCATCGATGCCTCGAAGCTGATCTTCACATCGGGGTTGTGCTGCTTGACGAAATCGCGGACGAGCTTCTTGATCTTCTTCGGATCCTGATTCGGCACCAGGCGGCAGGAGATCTTGACCGTGGCCCGTGGCGGAACGACCGTTTTGATGCCGGCGCCGGTATAGCCGCCGACGAGGCCGTGTACTTCCATCGTCGGGAGCGCCCAGATCCGCTTCATCACTTCCATCGGATCTTCAGTGCGGATCGACTTGAAGCCGTGGTCCTTTTTGAACTTCTTGACGGTGAAACCTGAGTTCTTGAAGTCGTTCAGCTCTTTTTTCGACGGCTGCATGACGTCGTCGTAGAAGCCTTTGATCTTCACTTTACCGGTCGTGGCGTTGTACATCTTCGTGACCAGCTTCATCAGCTCGCCGATCGGATTCCTCGCTGCGCCACCGACGACGCCGGAGTGCTGATCGGTTTTCGCCGTCTCCAGCGACAGCTCGAAACCCTGCAGACCGCGCAGCCCTGCCGGGCACGCAGGCCGTTCGCGCGAGACCCAAATGGTGTCAGAGACGAGCACGGAGTTCGTGGCGAGTTGCTCCGCGTACTTCTTCATCGCCCCTTCGAAGTTCGGCGATCCGATCTCTTCCTCGAGCTCCCAGATCGTGTGGATGTTGACGCGCACGCCCGCCTCATGCGCCGCGCGAATCGCGAACAGCGCGGTGAGGGCCGGACCCTTGTCGTCGGTGGTGCCGCGCCCGAGGTAGCGGTCGCCTTCTTTGATGAATGTGAAGGGATCGTTCTTCCATGGCTCGGTCTCGGCGGACGCCGGCTGCACATCGAGGTGGTTGTAGACGGTGACCGTGGGAAGCGAGGGATCGACGTCGAAACGTCCGTGTACGATCGGATTGCCTTCCGTTTCGAGGATCGAGGCTACGCCGCCGAATCCGCGGATCTTCGCCGCGGCCAGCTCCGCGCATCGGCGGATGTCATCGGCGCGCTCAGGCTCGGAGGAAACCGACGGGATTTCGACGAACTGCTGCAGCGTCGATTCAAAATCGGCGCGGTGATCCTGCGCCCATGCGAGAAGGGATTTCTTATCGAGATTCATAGCGGCGGATTCTATGTCAGTAGCCAGCCGCCACGCCGCTCCGGCGGGCATCCGATCCCCCCTGGCGCAGGCCCGTTTTCGGATCGATCATCACGGCATTGGCGTCGGAGATGTGATCGAGCCCCTTCTCGTGAAACTTGTGGCCCATCGTCTCCAGGATTGACCTCGTGTCGGGATTCGTCCCGTCCGGCTCCCAATAGATTTCGTCCGGCATCCACTGATGGTGGATGCGGCCGGCGTCAACGGCCTGCTGGATGTTGATGTGAAAGTCGACGACGGCCAGCACGATCTCGAGGACCGTGCTGATGATGCGCGGCCCTCCCGCGGCGCCGACCGCGAGCCACGGCTTGCCATCGTCGAGCATGATCAGCGGCACCATCGAGGAGAGCGGCCGCTTCTTCGGCGCGATCGCGTTCTTCGCGCTCTGGATGAGTTGATATTCGTTCGCCACGCCCGGACGCGAGGTGAAGTCGTCCATCTCGTTGTTCAGCAGCACGCCCGTTCCTTTCGCGGTGACGCCGCTGCCGAACCAGTCGTTCAGCGTGTAGGTGTTGCTGACCATGCTGCCGTCGGCATCGACGATCGAAAAGTGGGTCGTGTCGGTCTTCTCGAACGGCGCCGGATCGCCGGCCCGAATGTCTTTCGACGACGACGCCCGCTCCAGATCGATCGTGCTCCTCCGCTCCTCGGCATATTTCGCCGACGTCAGCGCGGCGATCGGCATCGTATTGAAGTCAGGATCGCCGAGAAACTCCGCGCGATCCGCGAAAGCCCTACGCATCACTTCAGTCAGCAGATGGAGATACCGCGCCGACTGCCAGCCCATCGAGCCGACGTCGTAATGCTCGAGCATGTGCAGCATCTCGATGATTGCCACGCTTCCGGACGACGGTG
>DATLVW010000176.1:0-4816 GCA_035577085.1 Thermoanaerobaculia bacterium | reverse complement strand
CATCAGCACATTGTTGAACTCGTGCGCGACGGTGGCGGCGAGGCGGCCGAGTGCGCCGAGGCGGTTGGCCTGCGTCAGTTGCGCCTCCAGGAATTTGCGTCCGGTGATGTCGCGGGCGTTCAGCACGATGGCCGCGGTCCGCCCCTTCTTGACCAGATTCGTGGCCATGATCTCGAAGGAGCGCCAGGCACCGTTGGCGTGGCGGACCTGCAATTCGATGGTCTGGGCAGCGGCCGGATCCCCGATCTGGCGCGCCAGGTATCTCGTCGCTTGTGCCGCATCGTCCGGATGGATCAGATCGAGGCCTCGCATGCCACGAAGCGCTCTCCTCGAGTAGCCGAGAACTCTGCAGACCGAGGGACTGCCGTAGCGGAGGCTGCCGTCGAGCTCCATGATGGCGATGATGTCGGAGACGTTCTCGACGATCGAGCGGAAGTACTCTTCGCTTCGCAATACGGCCTGGAAAGCTTCCTCACATTCGGTCACGTCGCGTGCGACGCCCAGGATGACGGACACGGAGTGCTCATCCATCTCGAGCGCATTGCGGTACTTCCAGGTCCGCTTTCTGCCGTCGCGCGTGACGATATTCATGATGCCGTCTGCGAAGCCGTCGCGCCTCATTCTCTGCATGTAGGCCGCGAAGCCCCACGTGCTGTCCTTCGCCAGGAGATCCTGAATCGTCATCTTGCGAAGAATGGCGGCGGGCATGCCGAGCGCGTCGCAGACGGACTGACTGACGAAGAGGATGCGGCCGTCGAGATCATGTTTACAAATCAAATCGGCGCTCGGCGCGGCCGGCTCGCTTCTGCCTGTTTCATCAAATGTTTCCTGCCCTCTCGGCATCGCTCCCTCGGAATGACTGATTGCGTTCAATTGGTGTTCGAGCATTGTTCGGTGACGGCTTGTGGCCGGCTCCTTTGATGGGGACTGCGGCGGACTCACCGCGCTGAATGGGAGTGCCGGAGAAGGGTTGGAAAAATACAGGCGAGGGAGTGGGGAGTGGGGGATCACGGGTTGGGAGGCAAGCTCGTCGCTGGACCCACAAAAACCCGGTCACGCGGAGCCGCGGAGGACGCGGAGGAAAGGTTCAAAGCCTCCCCGCTTCTCCGCGTCTCCGCGTGAAAAGACTGTGTCGCGAGGGATCACCAACCCCTACGCTCCACATCCCACCCCCTACACCCCGCCCCCACACCCTGTATTTTTCCCGGCTCCCCAGCGCACTTCCCAGTTGACCCTGTCCCGAGGTCTCAAACAAAGGAAGTGCTTGTGCCCAACGCTGGAAAAATCTGCGAACGCGTCTGCTCAACCGTCACCGCTGTCCGCCGGAAAGTTCTGGCTGCAGGGTTCATCGTCTTGTCGCTGGCCGCGGGAACACTCCAGGCACAGGAAAACCGCGATCTCTCCTCGCTCAGCGTCGACGACCTGATGAACGTCGAGGTGACTTCGGTGTCGCGAAGAGGGCAGAAGTTGTCGGACACCGCCGCTGCCGTCTTCGTGATCACGCAGGACGACATCCGCCACTCGGGGGCGATGAGCATTCCGGAGGTCCTGCGCATCGTGCCGGGGCTGGACGTGGCGCGGATCAACGGGAACACCTGGGCCATCTCGGCGCGTGGCTCCAACGGACAATACGCGAACAAGCTCCTCGTCATGATCGACGGGCGGACTGTCTACACGCCGCTCTTCGCCGGCGTCTTCTGGGATGTTCAGGACACTCTTCTCGATGACGTCGACCGCATCGAGGTCATCCGCGGTCCCGGTGGCACACTTTGGGGAGCGAATGCGGTCAACGGCATCATCAACATCATCACGAAGCACGCGATCGAGACGCAGGGAACGTTGGTCACAGCCGGCGGAGGCGCGGTCGACGGATCGTCGGCGGCCGTCCGTTACGGCGGATCGCTGGGAAAGAACGGCAATTACCGCGTCTACGCCAAGACATTCGACCGCCCCGATTCGACCGGAGCCGCCACTCCGATTCACGATGCCTGGAAGCTCGGACACGGCGGCTTCCGCGCTGACTGGGCCTCACGCGGAGGCGACAATTTCACGATCCAGGGAGACGTCTATCGCGGACATGCGGCCACTGGGGGCGGAGGATTTGTCGATCCTGCCAACCCCTTCGACATCCGGCCCGCGTCCACCAAAGTCTCAGGCGACGATCTTCTCTTTCGCTGGACGGCGATTCAATCCAGCCGGTCGGACACGACCTTGCAGGTGTTCGTCGACGACACCGGCCGCAACAAACCGACTTTCGACGTCAAACGGCGAACGGCCGACATCGACTTCAATCATCACCTAGAGCTCGGAACGAACGACATTGTCTGGGGCGCCGAATTCCGTCGCTCCAACGATCGCGCCGCTGGTCCAGGACTGCAGCTCGTTCGCGACTCGAGCACCGCGGCGACCACTAGTGCGTTCGTGCAGGATGAAATTGCAGTCGCTCATTCCCTGCACGTGATCGCCGGCACGAAGGTTCAGTACGACTCCCTCTCGCATCTGCAGTTTCAGCCGACGTTGCGCATTCTGTACAGGGTGAACGAGCGGCAGACACTCTGGGCGGCCGCTACGAGCGCGATTCGAATGCCCGCCGAGACCGAGCTTTACGGAAAGATCGACGTCGGTGCCTTTCCCGACGGAAGGGGAAACACCGGTCTCATCGTGGTCTATGGCAATCGGGCGTTGCAGCCGGAGCGAGTCGAATCGTACGAAGTTGGGTACCGCTGCCAGATTTCCCCCAACATCGATATCGACGCGACGGCCTTTCATAACCGGATGCGTGATCTCCTGGCCACGGCTACGCCAGTCCCATTTGTCGATTCAACGGGCCGGTTGATCGTTCCGCTCCACATCGTGAACGCGATGGACGGGCGCTCGTACGGCGGAGAGTTTCTCCTCACCAACACGCTCACCCCGAACTGGAACGTCGCGGTTGGCTACTCCTTTCTGCACATGATCACCATGGACGAAGCTGGCGTGCGGTCGGCCGCGATCACCGATCCGCGCCACCAACTGCAACTGCGCTCCAACATGGAGCTTTCGCGCGGATTCTCGCTCGACACCGCGGCCTTTTACGTCGGCCGCATCGGCAACAACGTACCGGCGTATGTACGACTCGACGCACAACTGTCGTGGCGCGCGGCGAGACACTGGGAACTGAGCATCTCCGGACAGAACCTGCTTGATGGGCACCACGCCGAATTCGCCGGTAGCCCCACTGGCCAAAGCGACGCCGCAATCCCGATTCAACGTACCGTGAACGGGAGAATCGCATGGCGCTTTTGAGTCCCGCGGCGCGAGCGCGCCCGACTCACGGGGCGCGGCTCGTCCGCTCGCGTCTCGTCTGCGTCGTGCTCGCGGTGGGGCTGTCGGCTCGCAGCGTCGGGGCGCAGTCCGTCGCTGACGAGTACCAGGTAAAGGCCGCATACCTGCTGAACTTCGCCCGCTTCGTCGAGTGGCCCGCCGACGTCCTTCCCGCCTCCTCGCCTCTGGAGATCGGGATCGTTGGCGACAACCCCTTCGGGATGGCGATCGATGAAACTCTGCGCGGAAAGTCTGCGAATGGTCACCCCATTCACCTCCGGCACCTGCATTGGGACGATGTTCTGACGTCGTGCCAGATCATCTTCATCAGCACGTCCGAGGAGGCGCACCTCCCGGACATCCTGCGCAACCTTGGGCAGAACAGCATCCTCACCGTAAGCGACATCGACCGCTTCTCGCTTCGGGGCGGCGTCATCGAGTTTCGGATGGTCGGTAACCGCGTTCGCTTCGACATCAACCGCGAACCGGCCATCGCCGCGCGGCTGAGCATCAGCTCCAAATTGCTGAGCGTTGCCCGGGCCGTTCATGAAGGGAGTGCATCGAGATGACCGCGAGGTGGAGAAGCTCCATTCGCGGAAAACTGACCGGCATGATCATGCTGACAAGCACCATCGCTGTCTTCTTGACATGCGCTGGCTTTGTGGCCTCTGGTCTCGTCAATTTCCGGAAGCGTTTGCTTGGCGACATCACCGCGACCGCGGAAATGATCAGCTCTCACAGCACCGCCGCACTGACGTTTGGAGACCGCCACGCCGCCCAGGAGGTGTTGAATGCCCTTACGGCAAAACCATCGGTGATCGCCGCGGCGATCTATACATCCCGAGGCGAGCCGTTTGCGCGATACGAACCGAAGGCGTCGATTCATATCCCCCAGAAGCTTCAGCCGGACGGCTTCTATGAGGGAAGCGACCGCTTCGAACTGTTTCATTCCATCCGGCTCGATCATGAGCGCGTCGGTACTGTGTACATCGCAACCGACGCTAGTGACCGCAATATCCGGCTGCTGCAATACGCGGAAATCGGGACAACGATCGTCCTCATCTCGCTGCTGACTGCATTCCTTGTAGCGGCATGGTTGCAGCGCTCCCTCTCCGGGCCCATCGTCGAGCTTGCGCACGTCGCCGGTCACGTCTCTGAACATAAGGACTATAGGGTTCGGGCAACTCCGCCCAACGCGAACAGCGGCGATGAGATCGCCAATCTGGTCGCCGGATTCAACAGCATGCTCACCGAGATCGAACATCGCGATGACAGGCTTCTCCTGATTCAAACGCATCTTGAGAAAACGGTTGCCCGCCGCACCGGGGAGTTGACCGTCGCCAACGAAGAACTGCTCGAAGCAAAGAACGCGGCCGAGAAAATCGCCGAGATCAACGCGCATCTGGCCAGGGAAAGCGCGTTGATTCTGAACAACGCCACCGATGGAATCCTCGTCATAGGCCTCGATAACCGCGCAACCTTCATCAATCCGGCCGGCAGCCGCATGCTCCGC
>DATLVW010000175.1:0-9267 GCA_035577085.1 Thermoanaerobaculia bacterium | reverse complement strand
CGGATATTGTCGGTCCGCTGGGCGAGTCGCGCGTTACCGATCGCACCGGCACCACGACTGCGTTCTTCGACGCAAACGGAAACCGGATTCTCAGCAGCGGCTACTCGACCTCCATCGATCTGACGACTCCTCCGGGGCGGTATCGCATCGAAGTGGCCAATCTGGGAACGCTCGCTCCCGGCGTAAACAAGACGACAACGGCGACGATGAACGTCGATTCGTCGCAGCCCGACTACTTTCCACCCGTCGTAACGACCATGATGTTGCTCGACGGAGGGGGCGCCGTTGTAACGCGCCTTGAACCGCACGGAAGCGGCTCCCTTCTCTTCTCCGCCGCGGACTACATCGGCAGCACCAGCATCAGCGGACGCGTGTACCAGCAGGTCCGCAGCGACGCAACGAAGGTGTCGTATCGATACGGAGGCGAGACGGCCTGGCGCCCGTTGACCGCAACCCAGGTCACCGAAGACACGGCTCATGGCGCGGGAATCCTCTATCGAGTCGACCTCGGCGCCATCACGAACGTCGACCGGTCACTGGTCGACTTGAAGTTCGATCTTGCGGACGTCACCGGCAACACCACGACAGTGACGATGGTGCCTGCATTTTCGGTAGGCCCCGAATTGCCGCCACGTCGCCGGACTGCGCATTGACATCAAGAAACGAGTAGGGCCCGGCGCGCGGCCGGCCCTACGGATGTTCAATCGTCAGAAACTGCCTACCGCATGCTGCCGTGCGCCTGCGACTTCGCAACCCAAGTACGGAATGCCTCGCCGGAGATGCTGCCAGAGATCGAGACTGAGTTGTCGGTGCGGCTCACCGTGAACTTGCGCAACGTGGACACCATCTCGGGTGATTTGTCCTGCACGGCCAGACGCATCGCCGAAAGAGCGCCACGCAGCGTGTCTTCGACGAGACCCAGAGTTTCGGCGTCGGTCGACAGACCGATCGCGTTGAGCTTCAGTGAGTCGCCCGTGTCGGTCGCCCAGATCGCGACGGTCGAGACGTTCTTCAACGCCGCGCCAAGTGCCTGCGACGACGAGCTGTTTCCGTTCAACTTCGGCGCGCCGGTGATGCGCTGCGCGCGCGGCACGTCGACGAGCACGAACGCGGTCGCGCTCGGGTCAATGCGGACCATGTCGCGTCCGAGGCCGCTGGCGGTCGCAAACGAGGTTCCGCCAGCTGCGTGGTTGGCCAGCGCCCCGACAACCGCCGCTTCGCTGCCGATGAGCGCGAGATGCGCGTCCGGGAACGCAACGACGCCTTGATGATGGGGTTCCGTGCCCTTTTCCGGCAGCAGGTAGTAAACGCCGTGCGGCGAAGTCTTCTTCACCGCGCCGCGAGTCACGAGCGCAGCCGTTAAACGCTCGACGTTGAAGCGGCCGTCAGCAGCGATGAGAAAATCGGCTTCGCTGCCGAGGTTCGTGCGGGGCGACGTGGCAAAAACAATGACATCGACGTCCTTCGCCGGCTGGAGGCCGGACTCAGACAGGAACTTCTGCGCCTCGCCGTCATTGCTGATCTTTGCCGTCTGCCCGAAGAGCGCCGCGGAGAGCGAGCTGCTGCGCATGTCGTTGAGGCGGACAACGCCTACGGAGACGGAATCGTTCGGGATGAGGGACATGGCGTCGTTCTTTGCGAACGCGGCCGGAGCGAGCGCCAGCAACAGGACTGCGAGGGAAACTAACTGCTTCTTCATTTAGAACTCCTTTCGTTGGAACAACCAGGAAGCGAGAACGAGACAGACCAGACCGAAAACCGCGGTGCTGACGAATGGAGCCGGCGTGATCGTGAGCATCTCGTTGTGAATCTCACCGCCTGCTACATATGCGACGACCGCCGTCGCGAGCTCCGCCGTCTTCGGCATGATCCAGTAGAGCATCTTGATTGCGAATGCCTGCCATTCCTTCGACAGCGCTGCTTCGATCCGCGCGTGGCCGGCCAGCATGACGCCGAAGAAGAAGACGCCGTAGGTGGCCATGATCGAGACCGCGGTCGACGAGGTGATGACGCCGATGAGGAATGCGAACGCGAGCAGCGTGGCGATCAGAAAGAGGATCACGACGCCTGCGAGAAAGAACCGCGGATGGAAAACGTGCGTCTTCCAGGCCACGATCATCCAGATCGAGCCAATGAGGTAAAGAACGTTGCTGCCGGCGAGGATGAGCCCGGCCACGTATCGCGAGAGGATCAGCTTCACGCGCGACACCGGCCGCGAGAGATAGAGATCGATCGTTCCCTTCTCCTGCATGCGTGGCACGAGATGCGCCGTCGCGAAGATCGCCAGAAACGTGCAGAGAACGTAAAGGACGCCCGAGAACCCCGACTCGAAACCCATCACGAGCTTCTCGATCGAGATCGAGCTGTTCATCTCGACCTGTTTGCCGAAGAGCTTCGCGCCGGCCAGCGCGCCATCGACGATGTCGAGGTTGATGGCCGAGGCAAAGATGATGATGAAGATCGTGGAGAGGAAGAAATAGGCAACGAGAGTCCAGCGCGCGGCCGCCTCGCGCATCACGTCTTCGATGTTCGCCATCAGGACTTTCATAGCAGCGCTCCTTCGGACTGCTGCGCTCCGGGATCGACCGCGCGGACGAGATCGACGAACACGTCTTCGAGCGTGGAGCGGACGGGTGAAAGCTCGGTCAGCAAACCGCCGCCGGCACGCAGCTTGTCAACGAGCGCATTCAGATGCGTGACGTCATCGACGGTCAGGAGCATGTGGCCATTGACCCGCTCCACGCCTGCGCCACTCTCGCGGAACGAGGCGACGAGCGCATCATCGACGGGCGTGGCCGGAACCATCTTGTATTTCGCCGCGCGGCGCGTGAGCTCTTCGATGCTCCCCGCCGCGGCGACCTTGCCGTTGCGCAGAACGGCGACGTGATTGCACGTCAGCTCGATCTCCGATAGCAAGTGCGAGTTCAGCAGCACCGCCGTCCCATTCGCCGCCGCTTCGGCCTGCAGAATGTCGCGGATCTCGCGGCGGCCGACAGGATCGACGCCATCGGTCGGCTCGTCGAGCAGGAGAACGTGTGGCGAGTGCAGGAGCGCGATGGCCAGGCCGAGGCGCTGCGTCATGCCTTTCGAGTACTTCTTGACGCGGACATCGATCCACTGCGCGATCCGCAGCTTTTCAAGCAACTCCACCGAACGGCGCTTGATCGTGAGGTCATCGAGGCCGGACATCTTTCCGAAGATCCCCAGCGCCTGGCGCGCAGTCAGGTAGCCCGGGATTTTGTGGCCCTCGGGCAGATAGCCGACCCGGCGGCGGCTCTCCGGATTGCCAGCCGGCAGACCGTTGATGCGGGCTTCGCCGGCCGTCGGACGCGTGAGGTCGAGAAGAATCTTGACTGCGGTCGTTTTTCCGGCGCCGTTCGGTCCCAGAAGGCCGAACAGTTCCCCTTCGCGGACGGTGAAATCGATACCGTCCAGGGCGGTGATCCGCGAACGGCCGACCGCCGACCGGTATTGCTTTTTGAGGCCTGATACCTCGATGACGGTCTGAGTCATGGTGAGGTCTTACGGGGTAACGCGGCCCGGGTTGCGCAGAATGCCCCTGTTTCCAAACGGGTTCTATATGATCGTCCACTCGTAGCCATGCACGACCACGCAGTATTTTTCGATCCAAGTCACCGCCGCTGGTGGTGGATCAAGCGTATCGGGACGCTCCTCGGCCTGATGGCTGTGGTCACGGTGAGCTTCTGGCTCGTCAGTCTCTTCACGGTACCGCTGTTGCCCGGTTTCCGCGGAATTACGGAAGACATCAGGAGAGGCCTGCGCGTGCCGGCACACAAGCAGGCTCGAGCGCAGTACCTTCAAAAGAATGCACGAGAGCGTCTTCTCTCACTCGTCCGTCAGGATCGAAAGAACCAGCTCGCGCGAGAGGCCAAAGGGCCTATTCGCGCGATTGAGACGGGCAAGCCGATCGTGGCCGCCTTCTACGCTCCGTGGCAGGAAACCGGCCTTCACTCGCTGGATGCCAATGCCAGCAGGATGACGCACCTGCTACCGGTCTGGGTCCACCTTCGCGCTGATGCCCAGGGCCTCGATTTTCATGACTGGGATCCCCTGCTGACGCCACACAACCTCGAGGTACTCAAGAAGGCGCGAGCGAACAACTTGAATATCGTTCCCGTCTTCAGCAACGCCCAGGTCTCCACAAACGGCTCCGGTGAGTTCGATCCCAAACGCGTTCATCTGTTTCTGAACAATCCGGCAATCCAGGCGAAGACGATCCTCGATCTCAAGCGTTGGTGCGTGACGATGCGCTTCCAAGGCATCAACGTCGACTTCGAGAATTTGGACGCCGCCGACTATCCGCTTCTCATCCCGTTCCTCAAGAGGATGAAGACGTCGTTTGCGCAGAAGGGGCTGCTCGTAAGCATCGATCTCGAAGCCAGGAAAGAAGCAAGGGAAAAACTCGATTGGCGCGCGGTGGCGTCAATCTGCGACTTCGTTGTCGTCATGGCCTACGACGAGCACTCGGAGAACAGTCCTCCCGGACCGATCGCGTCGATCTCCTGGTATCGCGGCGTCGTTCTCAATGCGGTGCAGAGTATTCCGCGCGAGAAGCTCGTCATCGGCATCGCCAACTACTCCTACGACTGGATGGAAGGGCGCGAGTGGGCCGAGCCGCTGACGTACCAGGGCGCTCTGGTCATGGCCCACGATTACCGGCAGGAAGAGAAGCCGGAAGACATCGTCGATTTCGATGAGACCGCACTCAATCCCACATTTCGCTACAAGGACGACGACGGGAAAGAGCACGAAGTCTGGATGCTCGATGCGGTCACTGCCGCGAACCAATGGCTGATCGGACAAAACTACGGCGTCCGCGGCCTGGCGATCTGGGTTCTCGGATCGACCGACCCGTCAATCTGGAGTTTCATCGACCGCGATCACCTGAATGATCCGGTCAACATGAAAGCGCTGAGCGAGCCCGACTTCCCATATGACGTCGAGTTCGTCGGCGAGGGCGAGATTGCGCATGTCGACAAGTTGCCGACTAAAGGCTCGCGCTCACTGGAGATCGATCCCCAAACGGGACTCGCTCTCGACGAGGACTATCACAAGTTTCCGACCTCCTACGTGATCAGCCGGACCGGATACAAACCGAAGATGATCGCGCTGACGATCGATGATGGACCTTCCAGTCCATATACATCCGACATCCTCGACGAGCTGAAAGCGCTGCACGTTCCGGCGACATTTTTTCTGATCGGTCAGAACGCCGAGCGTTATCCCAATCTGGTCCGCCGCATCTGGAATGAAGGTCATGAGATCGGGAACCACTCGTATACCCATCCCAACATCGGGGTGATCCCACCTCAGGAAGCTCGCCTCGAATTGAACGCGACACAGCGCGTCTTCCAGAGCCTTCTTCACCGGTCAACGCTGCTCTTCCGTCCACCGTACAACGCAGACGCAGAGCCGACGTCGGCCATGGAAGTCATACCGATCAAGATGGCCTCGGAGCTCAACTACATCACCGTCCTTGAATTCATCGACACGCAGGACTGGAACACAGAAGAGAAGATGCCCAACGGCTCCATCCATCGTCGTAACGCTAACGACATGTGGGAGACAGCCTGGGCCCAACTGGATGGAGGAGAACACGGCAGTTGCATCCTCCTGCACGATGGCGGCGGTGACCGCACCGAGACCGTGAAGCTGATCCCGATCCTCGTGCGCGAGCTTCATAAACGAGGCTACACCTTCGTCCCTGTTTCGACGCTCATCGACTCGACGCGCGACAAGGTGAACCCTCCGGTGAATCCGGGCGACACGTTGATGGCTGCCAACGACCGGATCGTGTTCGAGGTCATCTACCTCTTTGAGCTCTTCCTCGGCGTCGCGTTCATCACGGCGATCATTCTGGGCACTGCGCGCATCGTCTTCGTGACCATCCTCGCTCTCGTCGCGAAGTGGCGCGAACGTCACCGCCGGTTCGACGACGCAGTCAGGCCCACCATCAGCGTCGTCATCGCCGCGTTCAATGAAGCAACCGTGATTGCGCGGACGATTCGCGCGGTGCTCGAGAACAACTACGCGCCGCTCGAAATTATCGTCGTCGATGATGGTTCAGCCGATGGCACCGCGGACGAAGTGCGCGCGAACTTCGGCGATTCAGTCACGCTGCTCGTCCAACCCAACGGCGGCAAGGCTTCCGCGCTCAACCTCGGCATCGCCATGGCCACCGGCGAGATCATCATCGCGCTCGACGCCGACACACTCTTTGCCCGCGACACAATCGAAAAGCTCGTCCGTCATTTTGCCGATCCGCTCGTCGGTGCCGTGGCCGGCAACGTCAAAGTCGGCAACCGGATGAATCCGCTCACACACTGGCAGTCGATCGAGTACGTGACGAGTCAGAATCTCGACCGCCGGGCGTACGCGATCATCAACTCGGTCACGGTCGTTCCCGGAGCTGTCGGAGCGTGGCGACGCGAGGCCATCCTGCAGGCGGGCGGTTATTCGACCGACACGATGGCCGAGGACATGGACCTGACGTGGCGCATCCGGCGTATCGGCTGGCGCATCGAGACGGAATCGGCCGCGGTCGGATATACCGAGGCTCCCGATAGCTTCCGGGCGCTTTTCAAGCAACGGTTCCGCTGGGCCTTCGGCACGCTGCAGTCTCTCTGGAAACATCGGCGTGCGGTCGGCCGCTACGGCTGGTTTGGACGCGTGATGCTGCCTGCGCTGTGGCTCTTCCAGGTCGCGTTCCAGGTGTTGTCGCCGCTGATCGATCTGCAGATTCTCTGGTCCATCGCCTCAGTCGTGCGGGCCTGGATGCGCGGACGGCTCGCCGGAGACTGGCAGCCGCTGCCGGGAGCACTCTCGTCGCTCTACCTCATCGGCTTCATGTACGCGTTTTTCTTCGTGATGGAACTGATCGGGTCGCTGATCGCATACAAACTCGATCGCGAAAATCCGAAGGTCCTGGTCTGGTTGTTCTGGCAGCGCTTTCTGTATCGCCAGTTGATGTATGCCGTTGTTCTCAGATCACTCAAGACCGCGGCCTCCGGCATGCGCACCGGCTGGGGCAAGCTGGAGCGCAAAGGGACGGTCGAGATGGACGGCCAGGTGATCGCCGAGCCCGCCGAACTGCAGGTTCGCGAGGCGCAGTAACCTTTACGCCATCCGCTTCTCGACCGCATCCCAGTCGACGTTCGCCAGGAACGCCTCGATGTATTTCGGGCGATCTGCCGGCTTGTAGTCGAGCAGGTAGGCGTGCTCCCAGACGTCCATCACGAGCAGCGGGATGAAGCCGGCCACGTTGCCGTTCTCATGCAGCTCGATCCAATGATTCGAAACCCGTCCTGCGGTTGGATCGAGATAGGCGATGGCCCAGCCGACGCCGCGCATTTTGCCGACGCTGACGAAGTCGGTCTTCCAGATCTCGAAGCTGGGGAAGCTGCGTTCGATTGCAGCGCGGAACTTGCTGCCCCGAGGCACGTTGCCGCCCGCGTTGCGCTTCATGTTCCCGAAGTAATACTCGTGCAGAACCATGCCGTTGTATTCGAAGCCGAGGCGCCGCGTCAGCTCCGAATAGGCGGGCATCTCCTCCTTGTCGACGCTCCCATCTTCGAGAATGGACGCGATCTTCTCGCTGAGGAGATTGGTGTTCGTCACGTAGCCTTCGTAAAGCTTGAAGTGCATCTCCAGCGTCTTGTCGGAGATGCCAGTCAGTCCCGAGAGGTTGAACGTTTTTGGCTTGTAGGTTTGGGTGAGTGTCATCGTTTCCATGGCCCGACGACAGTGCACCAATCGTGCGCATTTCTGAGGCAGAGACTGCCTTAACGAACGACGATTCGCATGAGTCCGGCCGATTCGTTTGGAGCGCTATGCGCAGCAGCGGAACGTCGCGTAAACGTACGGGTAGGCGGGCCGATACCAGTTCCGGAAGCTGCGCCGAATGAGCTCCGGAGCGGTCGCCGGCGACGCACCTTTCAACACGTAGTGCTTCCCGTCGAAAAAGTCCGCTGAATAGACGGGATAGGACGACATCGGCTCAAAGCCTGGGAAAGGCTCGAAGAGCGTCGAGGTCCACTCCCAACCGTTGCCAACGAGATCGTGTACGCCCCACGCGCTGACACCGTCGGGATAGGAGCCGACCGGCACGGTGTCCCAGTTCGCGTATCCGAAGTTTCCGCGGCTCGTGTCAGGAAGCGCATCACCCCACGGAAACGAGCGCTCGTCCCCGTCCGGCGTTCCGAACGCAGCGCGGTGGTATTCCCCCTCGCTCGGCAAGCGTTTGCCCCGCCAGGCCGCGTACGCGCTCGCCTCTTCGTGCGTGACATACACCGGGCAATCGAGCGGAAGCGGAGTGAGATCGAACATCGCCCGCCAGTACCACTCATCCCCGCGTTTCAGCCAGAAGTGCGGCCCCTCGGCCCCCGTAGCACGGACGAACTCGAGGTAGTCGCCGTTGGTGACGTTGTGGCGGTCGATGGCGAAATCGCCGACGGCGACTCGCAGCTGCGAGATCTCGTTGTCCCATCCGAAGTCAGTACCCGTAGCGCCGAGCGTCGCCTCTCCGGCGGGGATGCGAACCATGTCTTTGGTTACCGGTGTTGATCGCGTGGCCGTTCTGCCGCTGCGCAGCGGAGCGAGCGCGTTCTTCCGCTCATACGGCAGCTCGTGGAAGATGTAGAGCAACGTCTCCTGGTGCATCAGCTCATGCTCGAGGATCGTGAACGCGGCCTCCGCATTCCGCCGCTGCGGGACGAGACCGTCATCGATCGGTCCGTCGCACAATGCCCGGATGATCTGATCCTCGGCGTTCCCGCCATATCGTTGAACCTCATCACGCGTTGGCCAGAAATCGGTCGGCGTTTTCGCCGCTTCCTCGTTTTCCGGATCGATGCCGCGTGCGAACAACGTCTCCAACTCAGAATCGATCCCCTCGCGCTTCAGCGCCAGCTTGATCAGCGTGTTGACGGCGAATGCCGGAAGATGCCCTTCATAGAAGACGATGGGATTGCGCAGGCGGATCGGCCGGTCGTAGTACGCCTCTTCCGTCGGGATGGTGAAGAGGGCGCGCGTCACCTTGCGGGTTTCGCGATACCACTCGATGAGGCGGTCGCGGCTCAATCCGTCCGGAAATGCAGCGTGTCGCATGGGAGAATTGTAGTTCTGTCAGACAGCCGCGGCCTCTCCGACCGGCACTTCGATCACGCGGAAAGGCGGCCTGCTTCCATCGTTGGCGATCAGTAGCGGCATCGCCACGTTGTAGACAGGGATGTTGCCTTTCGTGCGCCC
>DATLVW010000174.1:0-8101 GCA_035577085.1 Thermoanaerobaculia bacterium | reverse complement strand
GGGCTTACAGCCGCCACCTCCGTGCGGTATACGGTCAACAACATCGACGCGAATGACGGCCAGTTCGTGACGACGCCGTCATGCTCCGGTCCGCCCGGAAGCTCTACCCTTTTTGGCATCACCTCGTGCGGGGATGGCGCCGCGAGCGTTCTGTTGAGCTGGACCGCCGCGTCGGGAGCCTTGCAGTATCGCGTCAATCGGGATGGCGCCGTAATCGGTACGACCACGACGGATCGTACGTTCACGGACGATGCCGTCATCGCTGGACATTCGTACAGCTACACGATCTCCGCGTTGAACAGCTCCGGTTCGACCGAGTCGAACACTCTCACGGCTACCATCGCCCCTTGCGTCCCTCCGCCCGGCGCATTCGCGGCTTCTGCTTCAACGTTTTGCACGACCGGCGCATCGCCTGCGCCAGCGGTGCATGTCTCGTGGACCGCTTCCTCGAATGCCGCTTCCTACGTCGTCAATCGCAATGGCGCGGCCTATACCTCTTCGCTCTCCTCCGGCACGCTGGCGCTCGATGATCTCAACGTGACCGTGGGACAGACTTACGCTTACACGGTGACGGCAACGAACAGCGGCGGCAGCACGGTGTCGAGCGGAAAGAGCGTCACGATCACGAGCGCGATCTGTCCGGCAACCCGGCCGACCCCGCCGGTGCTGTCCGAGAACACAGTTTGCAATGGCACCAGCCCCGGCGACCATCTCTCGTGGACCGCGTCTGCGAACGCTACGAGTTACATCGTCTTCCGCAATGGAACGGCGTTGCAGTCATTGCCCTCATCGACCCTCGCGTACGACGACACCTCGGTCATCCCGGGTCAGACGTACTCGTACTTCGTTCGCGCTTCGAACAGCGGCGGCACGGCTGACTCGAACACGATCAACATCTCGCTGCCGACAACCATCTGTCAGCCGCCGCCGGCACCATTCGCGCTGACCGCGACGGCGATCTGCGACATCGCCGCATCGCCTTCCGCTGCCATCCGTTTGACTTGGACGGCGTCAGCGAACGCAACCTCCTACGCTGTCTTCCGCGCCGGAACGAAGATCGCTGACGTATCCACAACATCATTCGTCGACACCGCCAACATCGTCGCCGGGCAGAGCTATGCGTACCTCGTCCGAGCATCCGGTCCGGGAGGTACGACGGATTCGGAGGAGTTTGATTTGACCGTCGATCCCGCGGTCTGCCAGTCTGCCTGTAGCTTCGCGTGCGCCGCCAATGTGGTCGCAACCGCCGCGGAGGAGTTCCCCGTACGGTTTTCGTTGCAGCAGCAGACCTCCTGCGCTGATGTGACCGCGACGTGGGCATTCGGAGACGGCACGGGCTCGACTGAGCTGACGCCCACCCATACGTACCCGAGCCCCGGGATCTACCGATGGACCGTCACAGCCGGGAGTGCGGCATCGGCGGCGTGTCAGAACAGCGGAACGATCACGATCACCTCCGTCCCGCCGCCCGCAAAACGGCGCGCAATTCGGCACTGAACCTCGCCGCCACCCACTGAATCGGCCGAAGGGCCGCGGCGTTCGCGCGTGCTAATCTTCGCCGCATGTGGCAATACACCCCTCGCGTCGCTGTCGTTCGAGGTCTTCGCACACCTTTCGCAAAGTCGGGAACCCACTACGCGCGCCTCTCCGCGCTCGACCTCGGCAAGCTCGTCGTCGCGGAGCTCGTGCAGCGCTCGGGCATCGATCCCAACAGCATCCAGGAATTGGTCTTCGGCAACGTCATCCCCTCGGTCAAAGCGCCGAACATCGCACGCGAGATCGTCCTCGGCACCGGCCTACCGCGAACGTTGCCGGGCTACACGGTCAGCAAGGCGTGTGCGTCGTCGAATCAGGCCATCACCTCGGCTGCTGATCTGATCTTCCGCGGCTACGCCGATGTCGTCGTCGCCGGCGGCAGCGAGTCGCTCTCCGACATCCCGATCCTCTTCTCGAAGAACTTCTCCGACGCCCTCGTCGGCGCGAGCAAACAGAAAAGCATCGGCAGGAAACTGGGATCGTTCAGCAAGATCCGTCCGAAGGATCTCGCGCCCGACGCGCCTGCCATCGCCGAGTCGACGACCGGACTGACGATGGGCGAGTCGGCCGAGAAGATGGCCAAAGAGAACGGCATCACGCGCGAGGCGCAGGACAAATTTGCGCTGCAGAGCCATCATCGCGCCGCCGAGGCGACGGCGAGCGGGCGATTCAAAGACGAAGTGATGACGGTGATGGTGCCTCCGGGATTCGACAACATTGTCGAAACCGACAACCTGATTCGCGGCGATTCGACGGCCGAGGCGATGGCGAAACTGCGGCCGGTGTTCGATCGCAAGTACGGCACGATCACCGCTGCGAATTCGTCGCCACTCACTGACGGCGCGTCAGCGGTCCTGCTGATGTCGGAAGACAAAGCAAAAGCGCTCGGCATCAAACCAATCGGCTTCATCAAGAGCTACGCGTTCGCGGCTACCGATCCGTTCGATCAGCTTCTGCAGGGACCTGTCTTCGCGCTTCCGATCGCACTCGAGCGCGCGAAGATCACGCTCAAGGACATCGGCATCATCGAGATGCACGAGGCGTTTGCCGCGCAGGTGCTGTCGAACATCCAGTGGATCGGATCGAAGAAGATCGCGCAGGAGAAACTCGGCCGCAGCGAGCCGGTCGGCGAGATCGATCCGGAGAAGATCAATCTCACCGGCGGATCGATCGCCTTGGGCCACCCCTTCGGCGCGACCGGCGCCCGCATCGTGACGACGGTCTGCAACGAGCTGCAGCGCACCGGCCAGCAATACGGCCTCGTGACGGTTTGCGCGGCGGGCGGGATCGGCGTGGCGATGGTGTTGGAACGGGAGTAGGCCGATGGCCGGCGAACGAGATCTGCGCCCTCCCGTCTGGATCGGCCACGTTGTTCTGGAGACGGACCGCCTGGCAGAGACAGAGCAGTTTATGCGCACGATCGGGATGCGCTCTGTCGTTCAACGGCCGGAAGTGGCCGTGCTGGAGCTTCGCGGCGGTACGCATCTGGTTCTCACGCCGAGGACGGGAGCGGTTCCCGGCGATGCACCATTTGATCTGATGGTCGAGGATCTCGAAGCCACGCACCAGCGTTTCGTCGATCTCGGCCTTGATCCCTCGCCGATCGGAACCGCCTCGGCCAACCACAGGACGTTCTCAGTTCGGGAACCAGCGGGAAACGTCATTACGTTCTTCTCCAACCATGTTTCCGGCAATCCAGTGTGAGCGCTGACCGCGATGCGAACCAATCCTCTTCGCAAGGTCTCGGACATCTGCCTTGCCTTCCCCGAAGCCACCGTCGAGCGGCACGGCTCGCACGCTACGTTCCGCGTTCGCAAGAAGGTCTTCGCCTACTTCCTCGACAACCATCATGGTGACGGCATCGTATCGGTATGCGTGAAGACGCGCCTCGGCGAGAACCAGGATCTCGCCAGGGATCAACCGTCGCGGTTCTATCTGCCGGCATACATCGGTCCTCGGGGTTGGGTAGGAGTGCGGCTCGATTTCCCCAAGGTTTCGTGGAACGAGGTCGCGGCGTTTATCGCGTCGAGCTTCGCCATCGTCGCCCCGAAGACTCTGGCGGCAGCGGCTCGCCGGAACGTAAACTCCTGACCATGGCGAAATCCAAAGGCGGCAAGATCGAGTCGAAGCTTCGCGACTACGCTCTCGCGTTCCCCGAAGCCTACGAAGAGTTTCCGTGGGGACACAGTGCGATCAAAGTGAAGAAGAAGGCTTTCCTCTTCATGGGAACCGGCGAAGACGGCGACTTCTCGATCTCGGTCAAGCTCCCGCACTCGCGCGACATGGCTGTTGATCTTCCCTTCACCGAGCCAACCGGCTACGGTCTCGGCAAGAGCGGCTGGGTCACCGCGCACTTGAAGGACGAGAAGTCGCTCAACCTGATCAAAGTATGGATCGAAGAGAGTTACCGTGCGAATGCGCCGAAGAAGCTGGTGAAGGGACTCTAGGAGTGCGGGCGTCTCGCGCGCGGCCGTCGGGCGTCCCCGCCCGACGGTGGTGTCGCGTAAGAGCGGAGGTCTCGCACGATGAATCGCAATGCGCAGCGACCCTGAAAATCGAACGGTCAGCGTTCGATTTTCATGGTGCATCACGAGGACGATTTCATCGTCTTTCGCGCCGGGTTAAACTTACTCAACCATGTCCCAAGTTATCCGCGCGGTCTGCCCGCACGATTGTCCCGATACCTGCATGATGCTCGTCACGGTCGATGACGACGGCCGGGCCACGCGCATCGGGGGCGATCCCGAGCACGCGTTCACGCAGGGTTTCCTCTGCACGAAAGTGTCGAAGTATCTGGAGCGGACGTACCACTCGGATCGGCTGACCTTTCCGCAGATTCGCGCCGGCGCGAAAGGGGAGGGACGCTTCCGCCGCGCCACGTGGGACGAAGCGCTGGCGCTGATTGCCGAGCGGCTCAGCGCCATCATCGCCTCGCCCGACGGTCCGCAGGCGATCCTGCCGTACTCGTACGCCGGGACGATGGGCCTCGTGCAGGGCGAAGCGATGGCCTCGCGCTTCTTCCGCCGCATCGGCGCGTCGTTCCTCGACCGGACCATTTGCTCGAGCGCAGGTGGGGAGGCATTCGCTTTGACCTACGGCGCGAAGATGGGCACCGACCCGGAAGCCGTTCCGGAAGCGAAGCTGATCCTGCTCTGGGGCACGAACACGCTCACGTCGAATCCTCACCTCTGGCCCTTCATTCGGAAAGCGCGCGCGAACGGCGCGCCGGTCATCTGCATCGATCCGATTCGCACGAGGACGGCGGCCGCGTCCGACGAGCACATCGCGATCCGCCCCGGAACCGACGCCGCGGTGGCGATGGGGATGATGCACGTCCTGTTCAGAGATGGACATGTGGATCGTCAATATCTTGACGAGATGACGCACGGTTGGGAAAAGCTTCGCGACCGCGTTCTCGCCGAGTACGCACCCGAACGTGTCGCTGCCATCTGCCGGCTCCCCGTCGAGACCATCGAACGCCTCGGCACTCTCTACGGAACGACGCGTCCCACCTTCATCCGCCTCAACTACGGACTGCAGCGTCACGCCGGCGGTGGTTCCGCCGTGCGGGCCATCTCGCTGCTGCCCGCGATCACCGGCGCATGGAACGACGCCGGCGGCGGTTGCCAGCTCTCGTCATCCGGCACCTTCGCCATGAACACCGCTGCGATGGAGCGCACGGACCTCGGCAACCATGCCGCGCGCACGATCAACATGACGCTGCTCGGCCGCGCGCTGACCGAGGTGGATAATCCGCCGGTGAAAGGGTTGATTGTCTACAACTCCAATCCCGGATCGATCGCACCTGACCGTGAGAACGTGCTGCGTGGTTTGCGGCGCGACGATCTCTTCACCGTCGTCCTCGAACACTTCCAAACCGACACCGCCGACTACGCCGACGTCCTTCTTCCTGCCACCACCCAGCTCGAGCACGAAGACATTCACAAGGCTTACGGTCATCTCTATGCGATGTACAACCGCCGTGCGATCGAGCCGTTGGGCGAGGCGTTACCGAACTCCGAGATTTTCCGCCGCATCGCCGCGGCGATGAAGCTCGACTTTCCGGAGCTCCGCGAAAGCGATGAAGAGCTGATGCGTTCGGCGCTCACCGACACCGCCGAAGTGATGGGCGGCGTGACGCTGGAAGCGCTACGTGAGCACGGCTCCGTGCGGCTCAATCTACCGACGCCGCACATGCCGTTCCGGCGCGGGGCAATGCTGAAGACGCCGAGCGGGAAGATCGAGATCGACTCGGCGCAGGTTGCCGCGCTCGGCCTCGATCCGGTTCCGGATTACATCGCGCCGCGCGAATCGGAGGAGCGCGCTCCCGAGCTGGCGCGCCGTTTTCCGTTGGCGCTCCTCTCGCCTCCCGCGCATGAGTTTCTCAACTCCAGCTTCGCCAACGTTCCATCGCTGCGTCGTTCCGCGGGCAAGCCGGCGCTGGAGATTCATGCCGACGACGCCAAAGCACGGGCCATCGAGGACGGTGCTCGCGTCAGGGTCTTCAACGATCGCGGCACCTTCACCGCCGACGCCGTCGTCACCGATCGCGTTTGTCCGGGCGTCGTCTCCGCGCCGTCGGTGTGGTGGGGAAAGCTTTCGGGCGATGGCGCCAACGCGAACCAGACCACGTCACAGGCGCTGACCGACATCGGCCGCGGTGCGACGTTTTACGACAACCTGGTCGAGGTCGCGCCGGTCTGATCTGGGCTCCAAGCGGGCGATTGGCAGGAGGCGATGAGAGACAAGAGATCAGAGATCGGGCAGTTATTAACGACTCTAGTCTCTGATCTCCAGTCTCTGATCTCTGCCTTTTGACGCAAGCGCGATAAAGTCGCGCTATCCCATGACGACCTTTGTTCTGATCGGGGCAATCGCCGTGCTGCTCGTGCTCGGCGTGCTCGTCCTTGTCCTCGGCAATCGTCATGCGCGCCGTTACCAGCACTCGCGGCGCATCCGCGTCGACCGCTTCAAGCTGAAGCGGCGGCATGCGGCGATCGAGCTCGAAGTGTTCGGCAGCCGCGAGGTTGTCGATGCCGTCCGCGTCTACGCGAAGGATCATCACGTCTCGATCGAGGAGGCCACGCACCAGGCGCGCGTCTATCTCCGCGAGATCGTCCCCAAGTTCAATCTCCTGGCCTACTACCGCCTCGGCGCGCCTCTCGCCCGCGGCATCATGCACTTTCTTTATCGACCTGTCGTCGAGCACAAGACCCTGCGCGATTTCAACGCCCGTGCGCCGAAGAACGCGGTGGTGGTTTACCTCATCAATCACCGCTCCAACGCCGACTACGTTCTCGTCGCGCACATGCTCTTCAAGTTCGTCTCGCTGTCGTACGCGGTAGGGGAGTGGGCGCGCGTCTGGCCACTCAACCATCTCTTCAAATGGTTCGGCGGCTACTTCATCCGCCGCCGTTATCGCGAGCCGCTCTACCACGCCATCCTCTCCAGCTTCGTCAGCACGATCACGAAGAACGGCGTGACGCAGGGCGTCTTCATCGAAGGCGGACTGACGCGCGATGGCGCGTTCCAGAAACCGAAGCTTGGCATGCTCGACTACATCGTCGGCGGCAAGCGCGATCCAGGATTCACCGCGCCGCTCTTTCTGATCCCAACGGCGATCAACTACGACCGCGTGCTCGAGGATCGCAATCTCACCGAAGAGCTGATCGGCAAGGAAGACCGGCGTTCCAAGTCGGAGAAGCTCAAGACTACGGGCGATTTTCTCTTCCGCAGTCTTCTGCGCAGCATCTTCAAACGGTTCAAACGCTACGGCTACGCCGTGGTCACGTTCGGTGCGCCGGTCTCGGTCGACGACTTCATCCGCGAACATCCTTCGATCCTTTCGTCGTCGTTCGATGACCGCAAGGAAGCGATGACCGGTCTCGCCGAACTGGTGATGACCGAGATCTCGAACGCCTTGCCGGTCACGCCGGTAACGCTGCTCGCGCGCATCTTCGCCGACCGTCCCGACACTCCTCTGACCGACGAAGAGATCGTCGATGCCATCGACGGCTATCGCACCACATGGCAAGACCGCGTCTGGCTCCTGCGCGAAAAGACCGGCACCGAAATCTGGCACGCCGCCCGCCGCGTCGTCGAGCTCCGCCACCTGATCCAGCCCGCCGAACGCTGGCGCTCCGACCTCTTCGAAGGCAGCGGCGTTCCCGTCATCGAGGAAGCATGGCAGTGGAACCCGCGCGAAACGCTCCTCCGCGACTACTACGCCAACTCGCTGATGACGTTCGCGGAAGTGAAGACGCGCGGGTGGCCGGAGCGGAGGAAGGCGTAGTGCAGGCATTCTTGCCTGCAACCGCCGGGCGTCCTCGCCCGGCGGTGGTTCTCGAATGGAACGGCCACACGCAGTTTCCGTTGGCAGGTGGGCGCAACGCCGCTGCGCCCACGTCGACGCCGCATAGCGCGCTTCTCTTGCTTATCCGCAGATGACGCAGATGAAACGCAGATGAGCGTCCTGAATCTGCGTCGATCTGCGTCATCTGCGGATGCGGAGACTTCCCTGATATTCGAGTCTCCAGTCTCGATATCGAAAGCGGTTGTTTGATAT
>DATLVW010000173.1:0-3589 GCA_035577085.1 Thermoanaerobaculia bacterium | reverse complement strand
TTGGAATGGCTAAACTGGCAGCCGAAAGGGCGGGCGAATTGGACAGTGGACACTGCCCGGAAGGAAGGGCCGAGGGGTCACGTTACAAACTCCCTTCAAATTGACCCAGCCAGCGAGACGCCAGCGCTCCGGCGCACAAGTAACTGACTGCCAACGAGTTACAACTTCCAGGAAAGCAAAGGCCTGACCCTTCGCAGCTCGGAACGGCCGATTTCGAGCATCTTCTCTTTGCTACGGAGCATCTTTGGATTCCTACGGAGCATCTTTTCTTTCCTACGGAGGATCTTTTCTTTCCTACGTAGAAACTTTTTATTGCTCCCCAGGATCTTTTCTTTCCTAAGTAGCATCTTTGGATTCCTACGTAGCATCTTTTTCCCCCTACGGAGAATCTTTCTGATGCTCCGTAGAAACTTTCTCCCCCGTACGGAGAATCTTTTGATGCTCCGTAGCAACTTTTCTTTCCTCCGGAGAATCTTTTTTTTCCTACGGAGCATCTTTTCTTTCCTACGGAGCAACTTTGGATTGCTCCGGAGCAAATTTGGATTGCTCCGAAATCCCGCTTTTTGCCCCCCTCGGAAGATACCTTTCGGCCCTCCGTAACCTCAGCTCCAGAAACCTCAGCCGAGCTCGTGCGTCAAACCTATGTCTGAGAAAAAAACAGACCGCCCGGCAACGCGTCCGTTGCCGGGTGAGTAGACAGGCCCGGCCGGGTATTGACGAATGACGCTGTAGTAAGGAGTTAGACGATGTCTGTGACTGATACTTCCCCCTCCCTATCCACACCAACCACCCCTGACGGCCCCGCGGCGGCGGCCGCGAAGGCAGTGGAGCTGATCGCCCAGCAGTATCGCGATGCCATCGCGGCGCTACAGACGATCATGCCTCTGCTGAAGTTCGACTCCCGCCAGACCAGGCGTGTCGCCGCCAGCGCGAAGTTCGCGGCCGGCTTGATCGAGCCGACGATCGCAATGGTCACCTCTGCTTCGCTGATGAAGGATCGGAACCTGTTCAACGTGGAGGAAGCCGAGTTCGCGTTGGAGTTGCGCAGTCAGATCGCCCCGCTGTTTCGGCAACTGGCCTCGCTTGCGGCCGACGGGCTGTTCACGATCGACAGCAAGCTGTCTCTCTCCTCGGTAAAAGCACTCCAGGCGTACAAGTTGGTGCAGCACGCCGCCGCCCAACCCGACGGTGCCGAGCTTGACCCCTACCTTGCCGAGATGGAGCGTGCTGTGATGAAGGCGCTGAACCGTAGCAAGCGCTCCGCCCCGGTTCCCACCCCGGAGCCAACCCCGACCCCGGCCGAACTGCCGCCCGGCGCGAGGGGTTTCATGGCGCCCCGTCCGGCCGCAGCCAAGACCGCCGAGCCGGAAAGCGTCGCCGACCTCTTCGACAAAGCCCTCGCCGACGTGACGAAGAAGTAGCCCCCATATGCGCCGCCCCCCATTTGGCCGGGTGGGGGGCGGCGGTTTCAGGGTTAGGAGAAATCACCATCTCGCCAACGGAGATTGCCACCTCGGGAACGGAGATCGCTTGTGCGGAGCCTCGCGGGCCTTGGAGTGTCCCGGCGTCCACGAGACTGCCCAACCTCGGAACCCGCGCCACCCAACCCGGCAGGGTCCTTGCTCCTTCAACGCTCAGGGGTAATCTCATGAACGTCAAATCTCCGACCCGTACGACGATGACGCGGCTCATTCCTCCGCTGGCGGTCTGGGCCATTGGCAGAATTCTCGATTCGCCGAGTGTGAAAGGCACCGTCATGCAGCTCGACGGCGAGACTTACAAGCGGAGGCATGACGCGGTACGCGCGGTCAGGAAGGGCCTGAAGAACGCGCGGTCGAATGCTTCGTGGGTGGCCGCCGGCGCTGCGGCAATCGCGATCGGAATCGGACTGGTGGCGAAAGCGGCGTCAAGCAAGTAACTCGAATCAAGTAACCAGTTTCTTCGCTGACTTCACAAACACGACGATTGCGCCGACTAACCCGGCAATCAGTCCGATGATGAGGCCTGCAGCGCCGCCAGTGAGCAGCTTGGCTGCCCCGCCCGCTGCCGAGGGTTTGAGTACGACGACCGGTATTGGTGCGGGCTGCGGTGCTTCTGACTGCTTTGCGCCCTTCAAACTTCCGTGTGCGTGGGCGTAGACCTGCGTGAACTCCGCGCCGAACAACAGGATCTGCGCTGAGTAATAAACCCATAAGAGAACGATGACGAGGGAACCGGCGGCGCCGAAGCTCGATCCAACCGCGCTTTTCGCGAAGTAGATGCCGAGCGCGAACTTGCCGAGGACGAAGAGTAGCGAGGTGATTGCGGCGCCGAGCCAGACGTCGCGCCATTCGATTTTCAAATCGGGCAGGAGGCGGAACATCATCGCCATGAGCACCGTGATCACGCAGAACGAAAAGATGAGCTCTGCCGCGTGCCAGAGCACTTCACCGCCCGGGAGGTGACTGCCGGCGTAGGTTCCGATTGCCGTGATCGCCGTGTCGATCACCAACGAAACGAGCAGGAGGAAGCCGACGCCGAGGACCATCGCGAACGAGAGGAAACGGTCCTTGACCAGCGTCAGGATTCCGCCGCCCTCTCTCGGTTTGACGTCCCAGATCGTGTTGAGCGCGTCCTTGAGCTGGCCGAAGACGCCCGAAGCGCCGAAGATCAGCGTGACGATGCCGATGATCGTGGCGACCGTTCCGCTCTTCGGCTTCGCGGCGTTCTTGACCATGTCCTGAACGCTGACGGCAGCCTGCGGACCGAGAACTCCTCGCAATTGCTCGAAGATCTTGTTCTGCGCGGCGTCATGGCCGAAGGCGAGGCCCGATATTGCGATGACGATGAGCAGCAGCGGCGCGAGCGAGAAGATTGTGTAGTACGCCAGTGCTGCGCCGAGGCGGGGCGCCTTGTCGTTGCCGAATTCGGAGATGGTTTGCTTGAGGAGGGCGAAATACTTCATCCCTCACGCGTAGAGCAATGGCTGTACCTACCAATTGACAATGGACAACGCTGGCCGACACGCACCGCGCGTTGTCAATTGTCCATGATCAATTGTCAATTGGCTTTCATCCAGACGACGCATCGCTCCAGACTCGCGCGCATCGCAGCCGGATCAAGGTGGACTGGGCGCCCGTGGCCGGGGAGGACCCACTCGAAGCGATAGTCGAGCAATCGTTTCATCGAGCGGATCTGCTCGCTCCACGAATACCAGCAGGCGCTGCGGAATGCGTAGAGGTGGCCGCGGCGCTCGCTCCAGGCGAGATGATCGCCGGTGAAGAGATAGCGATCGCGATAGAGAAACACCGCGTGGCCTTTCGTGTGGCCGGGAGTCGGGATCATCACGATTTCGTTGCCGAGCGAGATTGGATCGATGCCGGCCGGCTGCAGCTCGATCGATGCCGTCCGCGAATGCACGTCGTCGCGATGCAGAACGCGCTCGCAGCCGAAGCGATCGTGAAACTTCGCGTGATCGGCGACGTCGTCCTGATGCGTCAGCAGCAACTTTGACACGCCGCCCATGGAGTCGATGTTCTTCACGAGCGGCCCAGAGAAGCGTGGTGAGTCGATCAGGACGTTGCCGTCCGTTCGTTGAATGAGATAGCTG
>DATLVW010000172.1:0-6504 GCA_035577085.1 Thermoanaerobaculia bacterium | reverse complement strand
CGTCGATCTGGTTTACCACGCATCGCGATGTGCACCCCGAGGGGGCACGGATGGACGAAGTGTTGGCGGACATGATCGCGTATGCGGGCGCGATCAAGACGGCCGATGCCGGCGCTCTCGTCCTCGGTCCCGAAGAGTGGCGATGGAGCGGGTATTTTTACAGTGGGTATGACCAGCAGTGGGGAGCGGCACATGATTGGTCGAGCTTGTCTGATCGCGCAGGTCTGGCAATCGACCTCGCTGAACGCGATTACGCGGCTCGACGATGTCTCCCCGGCCGGGTCGAGTGCGGTCATCACGGTGCCGCCGCAGAGCATCACGCTGGGTGTTCCCACCTGCTGAAACAGCGCGCCGCGTCGCCGCGCGGTGAATCGCTGATGAACACGCCGAGGCGGACGCGGGTCCGCCTCTTTCGTTCAGTGACTACGAAGACAGCCCTTACGGCACGTCGATGTGGTTGACGACCTTCTTCACGCCGGTGACCTTTGCTGCGTCGTCGTATGCTTTCTCGCGATCCGCTTTGGTGGGCAGGTGACCGGACAGCGTCGCGACGCCTTCGGTGACATCGACATCGACGCCGGTCAGGTGGTCGGCCAGCAGGTTCTTCTTGATCTCTGACGCCGTCGTCGAATTGTCGAGCGACTTCGGAGTCATCCTGTTCCAGTTCGAGCAGCCGAGGGACGCGACCAACGCCGCGGACATGATGATGGATCCAAGCAACTTCTTCATCTCGTTACTCCTTTGACTGGGCGGGGAGCAATAGGCAAGCCAGGCTCCGCGCAAACGAGAGTGCGGCGCTCGCGTATAATTTCCCTCCGCCCGATGGTTCATCTACTAGTCGCTCATCCAGGTCACGAACTTCTCCTCCATGGTTGGATTTCCCGGAACAAACCGGTCGTCCACGTCCTGACTGACGCTTCGGCGCACTCTTCCGACGCGCGTCTCAGCCGGACGGCGGAGCTCCTGCGCGGCCTCGGCGCCCGCAAAGGCGCGATCTTCGGAAGGCTTACTGACGCCGAGGCGTACGCGATGATCCTCGAGCGCAACACTCCCCTGCTCGCCTCGCTCGTCGCGGAGCTCGCAGAACAACTGGAAGAGGATCAGCCCGCGATCATCGTCGGCGACGCTGCCGAAGGCTACAACCCGGTTCACGATCTCTGCCGCCTCATCGCCGGTGCTGCGATCGCCATGGCCGGCGTCTCCACGAAACAGTACGAGTACGCCGTGGTCAATCATCCTCATTCGTCCGACGCGACGATCGTTCTCGATCTGGATGCCGTCGAATACGCCGCCAAGATGGAGCGGGCGCGCGAGCAGGCCGCTGCGTTGAACGACATCGAAACGTTGTTGTCGCGACACGGTGCAGACGCCTATCGAACCGAGGCGCTTTATCCCGTCGCCGACTGGACGGCCGTGGGCGGCGACGAACCACCGCTCTACGAACGTTTCGGCGAGGAGCGGGTCGCCGCGCACCGGTACACGCAAGTGATCCGTCGTCGCCAGCACATGCTTCCGTTGCGCGACGCGCTGTGCGCCGAGGTGGAAAAGCGCTCATGCGCGTTCTGATCGCCGGCCATTCGCTCGGCGAGATCGGCGGCGTGCAGAGTTATGAGCGCGACCTCGCGTCGTGGCTGCTCGCCCGAGGGCATTCGCCGGTCGTTTATGCCACGGAGCTCGGCGATGCCGCGCGCCAGCTCAACAAACTGACCGTTCCTGTCGTCGACGATTTGAGCAGCATCACCGCGCCGATCGACATCATCCACGGCGACAGCGCGATCGAGACCATGGCCGCGCTGCTTCATTTTTCGACCACGCCGGCCATCTTCGTTTGCCACGGCTGGGAAGACCTCGGCCGGACTACGCCGCGATTCCCCCGAACCCTCCGCTACGTCGCCGTCGACGATACCTGCGCCGACCGCCTCGTGACGCGCGAAGGGATTGCGCCCGAACGAATTTCGGTGCTGCTCAATGCGGTCGACATGAGCGCCTTCCGGCAGCGCGAGCCTCTTCCGGACCGGCCGCGGCGCGCGGTGGTCTTCGGCAATCTCGCGCACGAGCTCACGTTTCTGCCGGCGATCCGCGCGGCCTGCCGCCGGGCGTCCATCGAGCTCGACGTCGTCAGCGCCTCCGCCGGAACAGCCGTGGCAAACCCGGAGTCGATCCTCGGCGGCTACGACCTGGCGTTTGCGAAGGCGAAGTGCGCAATGGAGGCGATGGCGTGCGGACTGGCCGTCATTCTCTGCAGCGAGGCCGGCCTCGGCGGCACGGTTCGTTCGATCGACTTCGATCGCCTGCGCCGCCTCAACTTCGGCATCCGCACGCTTCAGAATCCGCTGACGACGGAAACCGTTCTTGCGGAGCTCGCGCTGTACGACGCTGATGATGCCCGCAGAGTCTCGGATCGAATTCGCGAGTCGGCGCCATCGGATGCGCTCCACGAGTCGCTCCTGTCGTTGTACCAGAGCGTCATCGACGAGCATGCGGGTATGTCTTCGAAGAACGACGGGGTCGCCGAGAGCCGCGCGGCTTCGGCGTTTCTCCATGCTCTGGCTACCCGGGAGCGCCACCGGGAAGGTCGGATGTGGATGCTGGCGAATGCCGCGCAACGCGTGCTGCAGGTGCCGGTCGTCGGACCGATGGGTACCCGGCTCCTTCGCTGGCTGGCTCCGAAACGATGATTACGCGCGACGGCGACGGCCGACTTTCTCGAACAATCTCCGGCTCAATCTGACCGGGAACCATTCCGCCCAGATCGTTCTGAACAAGAGTCTCGCTCCGGACTCGCGCGAGATTTGAAGCCACGTTTGTCCGTCGCGCTCTCGGCCCAGGTTGTTCACGCGCAGGCCGCGGCGACGACACGCATCGTCGATCCACTTCAGACTGTGCCGGATGCAACCCGGCTGTCCCAGCTCGTGGCTCGTGCCGAACCATCCTTTCCGACCATAGTCACGCCGCGGCCAGACGGCCGGCAGCACGGAGGTGAGAAACACCGCGCCCGGCGTCGAGTCTCGCAGAAAGTTGTCGAGCATCATTTCAATCTGTGGCTTCGAAGCGTGCGTCCAGATCGAATAGGCGAGGAAGAAATCGAATTTGACGCCGAAGACACTGCTGTCGAATTCCGGATTCGTATCGAACCGCGGCTCTTTGACGCGCTCGGTGTCCGGCTCCAGGAGCAAGGTTCTTCCCGTCTCGAGCCGCTCACGGTGCGGCTCGATCCCAAAGTAGCAATGCGGATCGAGGAAGTGGATGAGCCAGTATCCTGCCCGTAGAACTCCACAACCGAGATCGAGAACCTTCGAGTGCGGTTCCAGGCCCGCCATCAAGAGCAAAACGAACTGTTGCCGTCCCGCCTTCTCGAACCCCGCGATCGGCACCCCGAAAAACGTCGAACGGTCAAGCCGCTCCGCGCGCTCCTGAACTGTCATCGGTGAGATTGGATCACAGCACTGCCGCCTGATGGACATCCGCACCTGCGCGGCGTACTCAGTAACAAGGCAAACATCGACCGGTGCGCATCATCACCGACGACCGGTACATACGAACATATTCGTATGTCGTGCTCCATCTAACCGCAGCCCTTCTCTTCTCCTTGACCATGCAAAGTACGGCGCCCGCCGCGGAGCATTACAAGCTCCGCTTTGCCATCGATCCGAAGACTCATTCGCTCTCCGCGGGAGCCGACCTCGGCATCCGCAACACTGAGGCGCGAGCGATCACGCTTGTCCCCGTGCTGCTCTACCGGCTGATGGATGTCAGCGCCGCTTCCGACGGTGCGGGCAACCCGCTGCGTTTTGCGCAGAAGGTCGTCAAGTTTCCAGATGAACCAACTTGGCAGGTGAACGCCGTGGAAGTGACGCTTGCAAAGCCGCTTCCTCCCGGGCAGACAACGACCGTTCATTTGACCTACGCAGGGCCGCTCTTCGGCTACCCCGAAGTCATGCAGTACGTCCGGGACACGATCAGCGAGCAGTACTCGTTGATTCGAGCGGAGACGATGGCGTATCCGATCGTGGCACCTGCCTCGATTGCCGGCTGGCGGCAGTCGTTCAAGAATAAATTCGACTTCGAGATCGAAACGAAAGTGCCGGCCGGCTTCACCGCTGTCTGCAACGGAAAGGACGTCGGAGAGGCGCAGACGCAGGAAGGGACTTCAACGTTCCGCTGCATCGGCGATGCAGGAAGCGCGCAGATCAGCGTAGCCGTGGCGAAGTTCCGCGTCCTCGACGATCCGGAACGTAATTTGCGGGTCTATGCCCTCGACGCCGATGCGGAAGCGGGTGCGCGGGTGATGGATGACATGCGGCGCTCTCTCGATTTCTATCGATCGTATTTCGGCGAGATGCGCCGCGGCGGCAGCCTCACGCTCGTCGAAATCCCCGACGGCTGGGGCTCGTACGGCGTGCCCGGGCACATTTTCCAGAGCGCGGCAGCCTTCAAGGACCGCAGCCGGGCGTCGGAGCTGTATCACGAGGTTGGCCACATCTGGAACGCCAGGGCGAGCGACGACGTGCAGCGCGCTCGTTACTTCGACGAAGCCTTCGCCTCGTACTTCGAAGCGCTGGCGGTCCGGCAGTTCGAGGGACCGGACGCGTTTCGCGCGCTGATGCGGAGTTACCGGCAGACGTACCTCGATCGAGTGGCGCGCGATGCGCGAGGCCGCACGGTTCCAATCTCCGGCTACGGCAAAGAAGAGATCGGAGTCTTCTCGTACACCAAAGGCGCTTGGTCCCTTTACGTCCTGCATCAGTTGCTCGGCGAAGACGCATTCCGCCGCGCGATCTCCGATTTCCTCACTGCGTACAGCGACAAGCCGGCCGGCTTCGACGACTTCCGCCACGCCGTCGAGAAGTCGTCGGGCCACGACGTAGGCCCCTGGTTCGAACAATGGATCACAGGAACCAACGCATCTGCGATGCTGATCGATGGGAAGAGCGTCGAGGAGATGGGTGGTAAGCGCTAGGCGCACCAAAACGTGTTCTGTCTCGATTGGACAATCACTCCGGATGACACTCAACCTAACCGCATTTCTCCCGCTTGCAGGCGATTAGAGTTGGCTCGTTGCTAATGCGCGACCGCTCTTCGCCGTCCATTTTGCGTGGACGCCGACACCGCGGCCGAGACATTTCCTGCCAGATCGAAGGCCTGCACCTGGTATGTGTAATTGGTTGTCGATGAAAGGCCCGTGTCCTGCAGCGGTGACTGAAAAACGTCGCGAAGCGGTGTCCCGTTACGGAAGATGTGGTATCCCGCAACGCCGACGTCGTCGGTCGACGGTGACCAGCTCACGGTTGCTGTGGTTGGAGCCGGCCGCTGCACAAACACGTTGGTAGGATTCCTGGGCGCCACCGTGTCGGACACGATCAGGTTGTGATACCCGATCCCCACACTGCTGTAACGCGCGGCAGCAACGTTGGTGGTCCCGGCTGACTGAACGGCGCCAAAGACCTGGGACGGTGTATTGCCGCCGCCTTCACCTTGCTGCGCCGTACACGCCGGCGTGCCGCTAACGCTGCACGTCGAGTTGCCGCCGGTCCAGTCGATATAGGCGGAGAAGTTCTGCGTATTGAACGGGACGACGAACAACATCTGGCCGTAGTTCGCGAAGTCGTACACATCTTGCAGAAACGCCAGATCGAGCGGTGCCCAGAAGCTGTACGCCTCGCGGGCCTCCTGAATGTCGCCGTTGATCTGGACCCATTCGCTGTCGCGAACCTTTCGGAGCCACGTCTGGGAGATGGCCATCGGCACGCTCGCCGCGTTGGCCGTGCTGAGGATGTTCATGGCGTTTTGCCAGAAGTTTGGGGCGGTGCATGCCTTCGGGGCCGGTGGAGGCGTGCAGTCCACGGCGTTCTCGGTGATCGGAAAGAGATGCAGATCCAGGAAGTCGAGTGGCTGGGAAATGCAAGGCTGCGTCTGTCCGCTGACGGTTTGACCGCAATGCTGGAGCGTGAAGCTGTTCGCGAACAATTGATACTGCTGCAACCACGAGCCGAGCCCTGCGCCGATCTTCATCCCGGCGACGTTGGCCTGTCTGGCCGCTGTCAGGCTGCCATTCAACATCGTTGTCGAACCGGCCACAGTCCCGGCCGACGCCTGCCCCGACTGAGTGGCCTCGGTGTCCGGCTCCTCCTGAAGCACGAAGTAATCGGGATGCATCGTTTGGGCGACGACACCGGCCGTCTGTGACCGGGCATTCTCGTAGGCCTGGAAGGTGGTCAGGCTTGCATAGTAATTCTGCAAGCCGCTGCCCCATGACGATTGAAGGCCCGTGGGGATCATCGACTGGCTCTCGACGATCACCTGCAGCCCCTGGGCGCGGATTGCCGCCGCCACGTTTGCGTAGAAGGTTGTGAATTGCGATTGGTAACCAGGCTGACCGATGGAGTTGAAGAAATCGGCGTCCAGCATCGGGAAGGACACCTCCACCGAGACGGCCTTTACACCGATCGCCTTCAGGAGAAGGATCTCATTCTGAATGAGGGCAAAACTGGCGGGCTGCAGCAG
>DATLVW010000171.1:0-2084 GCA_035577085.1 Thermoanaerobaculia bacterium | reverse complement strand
GCGGCACGAAGCGAAGGCGTGGGCAAGGGAAGCGAGTTCGTGGTCCGCTTGCCGTTGGCGGCATACGACGAGCAACACGGCAGCGGCAGCGCCGCCGCTCCGAAGGAGCGAGAGACGGAGGTGCATGCCGCACGGCGAATCGCCATCGTCGAAGACAACAAGGATGTTCGCGATCTCCTCCGCCTCAAACTCAGCCGGCTCGGCCACACAGTCGTCGATGCGCGCGACGGCCTGGAAGGACTGCGTATCGTCCTCGCCGAGCGCCCCGATCTCGCTCTCGTAGACCTCGGCCTTCCCGGAATCGACGGCTTCCAACTGGCGAAGGAAGTCCGCGAGCAGCTCGGCGACGACGTCATCCTCGTCGCCGTCAGCGGCTTCGGTCAGCCCGACGACAAGCGGCGCGCGATCGAAGCCGGGTTTGATGAACATCTGACGAAACCAGCCGATGTGCACGACATCGAGAATTTGCTGATGCGCCTGCCACCGCGGAATGCGCGCGCCGCCGAAATCGGGTAGTCATCGCCAGCTCTTCTCGCGGCCACGGCGTTCGAATCGTCACGCATCACGCATCGGTCCGTCCGCTACAATCCGCGCCATGAAGAACGATTCGATGCTCCTTCGCTGCGGCCATCTGGTCCTCCTGATCGTCGCGCTACTCGGGTTCGTCCCCTCGCTGGCCGCACAATCAACGTACCAGTTGCCGCCGAAGGAAGTGGTCGATGCTTTCGATGCCGCGCCGCTGCCGGAGGCGACCCTCAGCCCGTCGAAGAAGGTCATCGCACTGTCGTCGCGGCGAGGCCAGCCATCGATCAGCGAGATCGCCCAGCCGATGCTGCGGCTGGCGGGAGCACGCATCAATCCGAACAATTTCGGCCAGCATCGCGCGGGGCTCATCTACGCGATCAAGTTGAAGGCGATCGCCGGCGGCGCCGAAATCGACGTGAAGACGCCTCCGGATGCCCACATCGCCAATATCCGATTCTCTCCCGACGGCTCGAAGCTGGCGTTTCTCAATACGCGAAGCGATGGAATCGATCTCTGGGTCGCCGATGTGGCCACCGGCAAGACGACGCTCGCCACCAACCACGCCAATTCAACGGCCGGCGACGTCTTCGACTGGATGCCTGACAACGCCACGCTGCTCTGCAAGGTCGTTCCCGAAGGCCGCGGTCCGGCGCCCTCGGAACCGGTGACGCCGGCCGGCCCCAACGTTCAGGTGAGCGAAGGCAAAAGCGCGCAGGCAGCCACGTACGAAGACATGATCCGAACTGCGCACGACGAGGCGCTGTTCGAGTACTACTTCACCGCGCAACTCGCGCTGATCAGCGCGGACGCGAGCAAGACCACGCTCGTCGGCAAGCCGGCGATCTTCGGAGGCGTATCTCCGTCGCCCAACGGCGATCTCATTCTCGTCACGAAGATCAAGCGTCCTTTCTCGCATCTCATCCCGATGAACGGCTTCCCTGAAGATGTCGAGGTGTGGGATCGGAAGGGCTCGGTCATCAAACAATTGGCCGACCGCCCGAGCCGCGAAGGCGTGCCGCTGACCGGCGTCGAGCCCGGACCGCGCGGACATCACTGGCGGCTCGATCAGCCGGCGACGATCGTCTGGACCGAAGCGCTCGACGGCGGCAATCCGAAAAACAAAGTCCCGTTCCGCGATCGCGTGGTGTCGCTGGCCGCACCGTTCTCCGGGCAGCCCGTCGAGCTCGGAAAAACCGAGTTTCGCTCCGGCGGCATCCTGTTCACGGAGAAAGGCGTCGCCCTTCTCACTGAATTCGACCGCGTCTCGCGGCGCATTCGGACGTGGATCCTCGAACCGGGCGCAGAGCCGAAAAAGCTGTGGGACCGCAAGCAGGACGCGGCGTACGAAAACCCGGGCAACCCGGTCATGCGCATCGACGGCAGCGACAACCGCGGCTTCGGCGGACGCGACGGCCTGGTGATCCAGACCGGCGACTCGATCTATCTGACCGGCCAGGGCGCGTCAAAGGAAGGCGATCATCCGTTCTTCGACCGCCTGAATCTGAAGACGCTCGCCACGGAACGGCTCTTTCACAGCGCGCCCGACGCTTACGAGAACG
>DATLVW010000170.1:0-2689 GCA_035577085.1 Thermoanaerobaculia bacterium | reverse complement strand
GACCGTCGTGCGGGATCGGATAAGCCTCTGCGAGGATCGAGCGAAAATGAAAGCGTCCGTCGGCAAGCGTGTGCAAGCGGCCCCGGCCCCGATGCTCGACATCGCCTTGATGCTGGGCGGCGTATTGCACGTCGTAGTTGCCGTCCTCGTCCGATTGCCAGACTTCGAGCGCCGCACCGGACACCGGCTCGCCGTGAAGACCGCGGACCCGGCCCGTGACGAAGCACGGCAGGCCTGAGGCGCCGTTGGAGATGTCATCACCGTTCTGGTATTCGGGCGCCCCTTCGACGAAGAACGGCCCCAGCACCGTGGCCTCCGTGCATTCGGAGGGCTTGCGGTTGTTCTGCGTGGTCGTCAGCATCGACAGGCCGAGCGTATCCGACAGGAGGATGAACTCCTGGCGCTTGTCGTCGGTGATATGGCCGACGTCGGTCAGGAAGTTGATGGCGTAGAGCCACTCGCTCTCTGTCAGCTTGACCTCTCTTGCGAAAGAGTGCAAATGCTGGACCAAGCTCGTCATGACCGTGCGCAGCCTGTCATTGCCGCAGTCCGACATCGCTGCGATAACTGCCTGTGTGATGGTGTCTTCGTTGATGTTGCGCATCGCCTGTCTCCGCATCTGTGCTGACTGATCTCACTCCCGAGGAGCGGCCATGTCGGCACTCTAGCGAGGTTCAGGAAGAAAAAATATGCGCTATAGTGAAAACAATTTTCCTTTGAGCGGAAAAATCATCCGATGGATCGCTACACGCAGATGGAGTTCTTTGCGCTGACAGCAGAACTCGGCAGCCTGTCCAAAGCCGCGGAACGGCTCGGCATTTCGAATGCAGCGGCGAGTCGGATGTTGAGCGCGCTCGAGGATCGTTTGGGGACACGTCTGGTCGAGCGTACGACTCGCCGGCTGTGGCTGACGGATGCGGGCCGTGAGTATCGGCAGCGTTGTGCTTCGATTCTCGCGGACATCGCCGAAGCGGATACGGCTGTCAGTGACATGGCATGGCGACCGCGGGGAGTGCTGCGTGTAACGAGTTCCGTGTCTTTCGCGGTCTTGCATATCGCGCCATGGCTTCCGGAATTCAGACAACGCTATCCAGAGCTATCCGTCCATATCACGGCGGCGAACCGGTATCCGAATTTCATCGAGGCGGGAATCGATTGTGCGATTCGCACGCGCGAACATGAGGGAGATTCTGGCATTACCGTCCGGCGGCTAGCGCACACTCGCCGTGTGCTGGCCGCGTCACCGGCGTATCTGGCAAAACATGGCATGCCGGAAAAGCCTGAAGATATTGCCCGTCAGAACGTGCTCGTTTATAGCTACGCGACGAACCCCTATCTGTTGCAATTCAAACGAGGCAGGGAGCGGCGCAACATTCCGATCAATGCGGTGCTGGAGTCCAATGAAGGACAGGTTATCTGCGCCGCGGCCCGCGCAGGACTGGGGATCGTAGTTCAGCCGCTGTACATCGTGCACGACGATATCGTCGCCGGTCGGCTGGTGCCGTTGCTGGGCGACTGGGAGCTTCCGCCGCTGACGATCAACCTCGCGTACCAGAGCCGACAGAACCAGCCCGCGAAGATTCGGGTTTTTGCCGATGCGTTGACCGAGCATGTCAGGACGCTCGACCTCGAGAATCGCTGGAACGCGATGCCTAAAATTGCCGTTGCTGCACGGATCGCGCCGAAAACCCGGGTTTCCGATTCCCGGTAGCGCGGCACCGACGGAGCGCCGCGCAAGGCTCGCCTGAGCCGAGGGCTGAAGCCCTATCGCTCGCGACAGGGAGCGCTCGCACCAAGCCGGGCGAAGTTGAACTGTGCCTGATCGCTTCGATCGATTCTTCCACTTACTGGAAGTCAATTTTCCAGCACACGCATTTTTCTTCGCCGAAGATCGGCTTATGCTTTTTTTAAACTTGGCGATCGGAAAATATAATCAGGCGACTACTTCATTTTGAATCCACTTCGTGAGACGAAGCGATGATCAGACACATAGTGATGTGGCGTGTTGCGGGCCGGACTGCGAGCGAACGCCGCGAAACGGCCGCTCATGTCAGGAGAGAGTTCGAGAGCCTTCGAGGCTTGATTCCGGGCTTGCTCGAGCTCGTTGTGGGACTCGACGTCAGCGAGGTCGACTACGCGTGCGACGTCGTCCTGGTGGCCGATTTTGAATCGGACGCTGCCTTGGACGCCTATGCGAACCACCCCGAACATCTTCGAGTTCGCGAAGCACTTGCTGGCTTGCGGGAGACACGTCATCAGGTTGACTACTATCCCGGCTAGGGCGGCTGTCTTCAACTAATTACACCGCGGTAAGGATGAGCCCTCGAGGTGGGGGCAACAACGAAGTCGGAGCGGGCACCGTGTTTCGAAGAAAGACCCGATACATGTGCCGAGCAATTTTAATCTTTGAAAATAGCAAGGTAAGCCAATGAGAGCGACATATAAGGCGGCGTTGTGGGCGTTGGCGGGATGGGTTTCTATCGTTGCATATGCCCAAGGGCCGGCGTCCTCCGCGACGGCTCAAACCGGCGCCACGATGGCCAGTGAAGCGTCGCAACCCGGCGTCTCGAAGAAGGCCGAACGTGCCGCGAACCGCGCGTTTGCGAAGAAAGTTCACCTGGCGTTGAACAAGACGAAGGGCTTGGGTGGGACCGAAATCGCGGTTTTCGCGGATGCGCGAACCGGTTAG
>DATLVW010000169.1:0-7863 GCA_035577085.1 Thermoanaerobaculia bacterium | reverse complement strand
AGTGTCGTGAATCTTGCGGCGGCTTCGGCGGCTCAGGATGACACAACACGGTTTGTGCGATCGGCAATGGAATGCGGGCGAAAGGCGAGGCTGCTCCCTGAGAGACACTTGTTCGTTGTCAATTGTCCATTGTCAATTGTCAATTCCGTCCAATTCATCCGAGCGCTTGCCCGCGTACCAAAGCTGGGCTGCCAAGAGGAGCATCCCCAAGTCGCGCGCAACGTCAACCTTCATATCGAAGATGCGCTGCTCGTGCGATTTGCCGCGGTCGGCGACGTTGAAGCATCCGCAGTCGATGGCGTTGTCGCGCATGAGGTTGATGGAGATGGCCACGATGAAGACCGCCAGGAGCGCGATGATCACGTTCCGCGCGGCGGTCTTCCATACGCCGAGGATCAGGGCGAGGCCGGCGAGGATCTCGATCCATGGCATCACCAGCGAGCTGATGTTGATCAGCGACGAAGGGACGAGCCGGTAGTTGTAAATCATGTGCGCGAACGACGGTGGATCGGCGATCTTCGGCCAGGCGGCGATGACGAAGATCGCGCCGAGCGCAATCTGGACGCGGATGGTGAGCCAGGGATGGGTGAGCAGACGCTTCACGGATTCGCTCCCGTGTGGACCGGTCCGCCGCGCTGCTGCCAATCGGGGAAGCCGTCCTTGTAGACGTAGATGTTGTTGAACTGAATGAGCCACAGTTTCTGCGCCAGCATGTGCGAATCCTCGCACTCGCCTCCGCTGCAGTAGATGACGATCGGCAGCGACTGTTGCGAATCGCCGCGCTCGTCGAACAGTTTGCGCACCTTGTCATCGATGTCGGACTCCCACACCGAATAAGGCCGCGCACCGCTGATGTGGCCCTGTTCGTAGACCGAGGTGCGCCGGGCGTCGAGGAAGAGAACCTTCTTGCCGTGCAGCCAGTTCACTTCGGCGAAGGCGATCTCGACGTACGGTTTGTCCGGATGCGGGGGGAAGCGCTTGATGGGATCATCTTCGGGGGGGGTTGGGAGTGGGGAGTGGGGGGTGGGAGCGGAGGCGGTCACCGGCGGCGGAGATGAGGGAGCCTTTGCGGCCGGGTTCTTTGCCGCAGGATTCAGTCCGACCGTCTCGATGGCAGCAGTTGCCGCCGGCTGGGTTGTCGTGGCTGGCGCCGTCGTCGTTGAGGCGGGCGTCTGCGTTGACGCAGCAGTAGTGACGCTCGGAGTCACCATGCTGGTGGGTGGGCTCGTCTCCGTCACGGCCTGTGAAGGAAGGGCGGCCGTCTCGTGCGGCGGGAGCGTCAACGCGTTCGGGTACGAACCGACAAGCGCGAGCTTGCGGTCGCGCGAGGCAAACGCGTTGGCGACGAGTGCGAGGATGATCCCTACGACGATGAGGGCGGCGGTCTGAACGATCGTTTTTCGATTCATAGTCAATAGTTAGACGCAGTGAAACGTGCGACGTTTCGCGAAGGTGCGAACTTCGGAGAGCGGGCAACGGATCGGATGCTCACTCACGGCTCGAAAAGCAGCCGCGAGCGCATTCTACAGGTCCTGTATGCGGGGGTCGGTTTTCGGGGGTCGGGAGTCGGAGCGGGAGTGGGGTCAGGTCTGAGTGTGAAGTGACGCAAGAAAACTCTTGCCGATAGGACTGGGCATTCCTGACCCCCATTCTCCGGCGACGACAGCGTTGGATCTCTGGCAGGTGGCCGGGTTCATCGAGAGGAGCGATATGTTTTCCGCCCATGGATCTCGATGCGAAAGGCGTTGGACGGCGGCAGAGGAAGGAAAAACGCTCCGGTATCCGTCTCTGATGCGTGAGGGTAGGAAAAGTTCCGCTCGCGACACTCCTAGATGAGTACCAGCTTCAGGTCACCTACGCCAAAATTTGGTAACGAGGAGAAACCATGTCTCGCATGTTGATGATGTCACGCCTCTCGATGGCCCTATCTCTGCTTTTCGCAGCAACGTGGGCTATGGCGATTCAGCCGCTGAAGCATGAGCGCACGTTTCACATTCGGCAATTCGATCGGAGCTTCGTCGTCTGCGGTCTCCGCTGCCCCGATAACAAGGAGAATCTCGTGGGTGGCAGGCTTGCGCCGGAGATGAGCTTCGAGATGGATCCAGGCGAGTCGGTCGAAGTGTGGATCGACGATCCGAACCCGCTGCTATTCACCTACAAGTTCGGCGGGATCACCGTGGTGAAGAACTCCGATGTGGTTGCCTTGGAAGCAATTGCGACCGAGTTGTCGAAGGTGGGTGGTGCGCTGCAATTGAAGGCGGGCCCTTCGGCGAAGATACTCGCCTCCTCCAGGGTATGGTCCGACATCGACCGGAAGACGCAGGCAACAAGCGAGCTCGAAAGAAAAATTACGCGTCTAAGTGCGGCCATCAAGGAACTTGCGCGCCTTCAAAAGGAGGATGTGCCTACTGAGATCGCCTTGAGTGCCGATCCGGCGAATTGGAAGAAAGTGCGGGACAATGTGGAGAGTTGGGATCTCAGCAGCCTGAGCCAGGATGTGACCGACGGTTACGCGGCGATCGATAATGCGGTTGAACCTCTCGACCTCACCGCAAGTACCACTCCTGAGATTCTCCAAGCCCTCAGCAATCGCTCGAAAGTTGACGCACTCCTCAAGGGCCTCAAGGATTTTGCCGACACGGTCGAAACGATCGGCGTGCCCATCGCCATCACCAACACGAACGGCAGTCCAGTCTTCATCGAGTTCGACACGCTGAACGATCAGAGATTCGTTGTGAGCATCGCTTCTCTTACTGGTGCGCAGGGCTTCTCGCAGGCGGCCGGAGACAAGCTCACCGCGGAACATATCCCGCTAAAAGAGGACCTCACCATCATCGCCATTCCTCATCACAACGTGCATCTGAGGACGGCAGTGGCGGCCGTGTACAACTTCGTTCGCCGGCCCACGTTCGATGCGAACAAATCCGGCGATGATCTAGTGATTCGCAGGAAAGATGCCGACCGATGGACCGGTCAGAATGTCGGTCTCATGCTGCATATCGTTCCAGCCAACTGGGACCAGCAGTTTCTCAGCGGAGAGTTTCAATTCGGCATCACACCGATCGCGGACCAGTTTGCCGCGTATCTGGGTGGCGGAGTCGTGTTCAACAAATACTTCTCACTCGCTACAGGCATCGTTGCCCAGCGCGTCGACCGGTTGGCGACAGGACTTCATGTCGGTGACGTCGTTGCCTCCGCTGATGACGTGAAGACAGTCAAGCGTTTCCAGATGGGCGCGTATATCTGTCTAACCGTCGACTTCAAAATGCCCACCGGGAAGTAGTCTTTAATAGCAGCACTTCTCACCTCCGGGGCCTGAATCGTCACAGGCCCCGGTTCTCCTTCTGGGAATCGCTCTTGCACCGATGGGCCTGTTTTGATGGCCTTCGTGGCAGCGATCTCATGACCCTCACCTGCGCTGACTGCGGCAGGACGCAGACCATTCCTCCGCTTCCGCCCGGCGCTGACGCCGAATGCCAGCGCTGCGACCGGCTGCTCAGTCATCGTTCGAAGATTGGATTGGGCGTCGATCTGCCGCTCGCATGCGCGATCGCCATCCTGGTCCTTATGCCGCCCGCCGTGTTCATGCCGCTGATGGACTCAACCATCAAGAACCTTGTCTTTCAGGAGAGCCGGCTCGTATCGAGCGTGCCGGTGATTTATGGGGAGGTGTGGTTTCCGTTCGCGTTCGGCTTTCTTTTCTTCGCCTTCCTCTTCCCGGCAGTGCGCGCGGCGCTGCAGATCGTCGTGCTCGGCTCGATCCGGGTGGGGAAGATCGTCCGGCACGCAGGGCGCTTCTTCCGATGGAGTGAGGAGCTGCGGATCTGGAGCATGACCGAGGTCGTGGTCATCGCTGGAATCGTGGCGTACTACCGCGCGGCCATTTCGGCGAGTGTCGTGCTGCGCGTCGGTGCGTGGTGCTACCTCGCTGTGGCGATCTTCGCGTTCATCGCGGACCGCGCGCTGGACCGGCGGGCTGTCTGGAGCTCGATTCTGCGCGATCACACCACCGCGCCGGTCAGGCACCTAGCTTCGTGCGGTATCTGCGAGATGGCGGTGAGCACGCGGCGGCCGGGCGATCCCTGTCCGCGCTGCGGGCACACGCTCGACAGCGATGCGGCGAAACGCTACATCCCGGCGGTCACGGCGATCGCGGCTGCTATTCCGCTGCTGCTTCCCGCGTATGCCTTCTCTGTCATCGTCAATGACCGGATCACCGGAGTCTGGGAGCACACCGTCGTCGGCACCGTGCAGCTTCTGGCGGACTACGGCTACTGGCAGGTCGGCGTCATCATGCTGATCGCCGGCGTGCTCATTCCGTTCCTCGAGTTGGTTGGGATGATCTGGCTTCTGGTGACGGTGCGCTTTCCGACGCGCCGCGGGCTGGTTCTGCGTACGCGGGTCTATCGTGTTCTGCACCGGCTCGTGCGCTGGCCGATGGTCATCCCGTTCGTAGCCGCCATGGCCGCGCCGATCGTCGAGTTCAAGGGAATCGACGAGATTGTCGCCGGTACCGGAGCGACGCCGCTCTTCCTGTTCATCGCGCTCACGATGCTGGCGGTGCGGTTGTTCGAGCCGAAGTTGATGTGGCGCACGGCAGGAGGCGCATGGTGAGCGGGCCAGACGATCGCCGCAGTACCGATCGGGAACCGGGCGAGGATACGCCGCAGGCTGTGGTCCACGTTCCGAAGTGGTCTCCATGGCTCTGGGTCATTCCGGTCGTGGCCATCTTCCTGGCCGGCTGGCTCGTCGTCCGCTACGGAATCTTCGGCGGGGGAGACATCACGGTTCGCTTTGCCGATGCCCGAGGACTGGAGCGATACAGTCCGGTGCGTTATCGCGGTGCGAAGGTCGGCACCGTTCAGAAGATCAGCATCGACAAGAACCTCGGCCAGGTCTCCGTGCGCATCTCGATGGACGCGTCGATGAATCACGCGCTGCGCACCGGTACGCGCTTCTGGATCGTCGAGCCCGGCCTCGAAGGCGGCGGCCTCGGCGGTCTCCTCTCCGGCACGTACATCGGAATCGCGCCCGGCGACGGCGACGAAGTCAGCGAGTTCGTTGGGCAGGAAGATGCGCCGGTGCTCTTCCCCGCCGAGGCGGGCAAGACGTTCATTCTCGAGTCGCACGGCCTCGGATCCGTCGCAGTCGGCTCGCCACTGCAATATCACGGCATTCGCGTCGGAAGCATCCTAGGTTCCGAGTACGACGCGGCGCACGGCGTGACGTTCGTGCATGCATTCGTAGCCAAGCGTTTCGAGAACGAAGTGCGGCAGGGCACGCGTTTCTGGCGCGGCGGAGGGCTCAACCTGGCGTTTTCCGGCGCGGGCATCTCGTCCGGCGGGACGTCAGTCTCCTCGTTGCTGAATGCGCCAATCGCGTTTTACACGCCGGAGGTTCTGCCGGGCCCGCCAGTCGCGGAGAAAACGCACTTCGAGCTTTACGACTCGCAAGCGGCAGCCGAGGCGGCGGCGGATGGACCGCAGTTGACGTATCTCACGTATTTCCGCGGGCCGGTGAAGGGACTCGTCGCCGGCACACCGGTGCAGATGAACGGCGTCGAAGTCGGCCGCGTTCGCGATGTGCGGCTGCGCTACGTGCCCGCGTCCGCGACGCTCGAGAGTCCGGTGACGCTGGAGATCGATCCGCGCAAGCTGGAGCTTCCGGTGACGCCGTCGACGACGCGCGATGAAATGCGCGCAACGATGAACGACGCGCTGCAGAAGCTCGTGCAGAAGGGACTTCGCGCCAGTCTGGCGACGAGCCTCGTGCTGCCGGGAGCGAGCGCCGTAACGCTCGACATGACCGGAACAGCGGGCAGCGCGCATCTCGTGCTGACCAGCGATCCCCCGATCATTCCGTCGTCTGCCGGCAGCAGCGGACTGGAAGGCGCGCTCTCGGCGGTCAACGACGTCGCGGCGCGGATTCGCAATCTGCCCATCGAGGAGATAGCCGGACATCTGAGCAACGCCTCGCAGAAGATGGATGCGCTGGTCAGCGATCCCGCGCTGCATCAAAGCCTGCAGCATCTGAACGCGTCGTTGGCGGACATCGAGAAGATTACGGCGGCGACGCGCGAGAATGTCGGGCCGATCACGAAGAGCGTGCGGAACGCGGCAACGTCGGCCGAGGAGGCGGCGAAGTCAGTTAACGAGAACATTGCGCCGATCGCGAAGAGCCTTCGCAGCGCCGCCGATTCCGCGGATACCGCGGCGAAGCGAGCCACGCAGCTCGTCGGCTCTTCACAAAAGCAGAACTACGACCTCGGCACTCTGATCAAAGAGCTGACCGATGCGGCGGAAGCGGTGCGCGCGCTGGCGTCGTACCTGACCGAGAATCCTGACGCACTGCTGAAGGGGAGGGGGAAATGATGATGCGCCGCGGCATTCTGTTCGTGCCCCTGCTGCTGGCTGGCTGCGGCTTCCTGTCCAGTAAGCCGAGCACGTTCTATTCGCTCGATCGCATCCCATCGCAGGCGCCCGTCGCTGTCGTGCGCGGCCTTCCCATCGGCATCGACGTCGTGCTCCCTCCCGGCCTCAATCGAAAAGAGCTCGTCGTCCGGCAGGCCAATCATCAACTCGAGGTGCGAGGACGCGAGCAGTGGACGACGACCTTGCAACCGCTCGTCCTGCACACGCTGGCGTTCGATCTGGCTTCTCGGCTTCCTGAGGGGATGGTGATTCTGCCGGGTCAGTCGCAACCGGACGGCGGCATGCGATCGCTGGACGTGGTCGTCGAAGAGCTGGCCGCCGGGCCGGATCACGCAGTCGTCCTCGACGCACGCTGGACGATGCATGAGTCCGGCCGCGCGGACATCACGCGGCGCGAGCACATCGTCACCGACATCCCAAGCCTCGACAGCGCGAACGTGGCCACCGGCATCAGCAACGCGATCGGCACGCTCGCGGATCACATCGTGGGGCAGGTGCGGTAAGTCGTCCCAGCTACTGCACCCCGTTGCGCAGTTCGTTGATTTGTGCCGCCCTGATGGGTGTCGCCGTCGTGATCGATCCATCAGCGTACGACTGTGCGGTCAATCCAAGCGTGCTGCGTGCGGCATTGAGTTTCGCGCGCAGCTCCGTCAGGTGCAGAACGCTGACCTTGGTCGATGTACTCAGGGTCGGGTCGGTGAAGGCTGTGCTGCAAGGCGACGGATTCGCCGCCAGCGTGCAGACGGCGGTCATCGCTGTCCTCAGCTCGTTCATGTGTACGAGCTTCACTTTCGTCGTGTTCTGCACCAGGGAGTCCGTGAAGATCACCGTGGTGGCGAGGTCGCCGTTGCTGAATGCTGAAAGGTTCGATCCGGCGTCGACGGACTTTACTTTGTAGATGTACGCCGTGTTCGCGGATGCCGTACTGTCGGTGAACGGCGAAGAGGTTGGGCAGGTGCTCGCCACGACGCACACGGCCGTGAAAGTGCTGTTGTTGGCCGAGCGCGAGATCTCGTATTTCGTCGCGCCGGAGGCGGCGGTCCATGTGACCTGAACGCTGGTCGAGGTGAGCGCAGCAGCCACGACGTTGGTGGGTGGGGAGACGGTGACGATCGTTACGGTCTTCGTGTCTGTCACGCCTACAGTTCCGGAGGGAAATCCAGAGCCGTTGTTTGCCCGTGTGTTGTACGCCGTGGCGCGTAGAACGACGCTTCCTGATGCGCCGGCGGTGTATGTGATGGAGGCGATGTTCGTAGCGCTGGTAATCGTGCCGCCGGTGATCGTCCAGGCATAGGTGACCGTCGTGCCATTGGATGGAGTGACCGACGCTGTGTTGCCGGTCGAACTGGCAGCGACGCTCGAGGAGGCGGTGATGGTCGACATCGAGAACGTGCCGACCGCGGTGACGATGTTGTCCTCACCATTACCGTAC
>DATLVW010000168.1:0-4450 GCA_035577085.1 Thermoanaerobaculia bacterium | reverse complement strand
ACATGGGCTATGACCTCTATCGGTTGAACGCCTCGATCGGCTACGGCCTCACGGACAACTGGGAGATCAGCGCGTCGCTGCCTTATGACCGCATCACCGGTCACGGCGGAGACCGCAACGGTTTCATCAACGGCTTCTACTACCAGGGCAAGTTCTCCGACGCCGGCATGGCGCCACTGCACCTGGCCACGAAGTTCAGTTTTGGTCCGTCGTCAGCCACATCGCATCTGGCCGTCTCGCTGTTCGCCGATCTTCCGACCGGCAACAAGGACAGCGGCATCGCCAGCGGAAGCACGAACTTCGGCGCTGGTCTGCACTACACGGCCAGCCAGTTCACGGTGGGCGGTAGCTACACGATCGTGGGCGACCGCAGCGCCAAGAATTCGAACTTCCCGTTCCTCGCTCCCGATTCGGAGAAGCTGCCGAATGAGCTGCTCCTCGAAGTGGGCTGGAATCATCCAATTCACTTCTGGCGCACCACGAACTGGATCACGGAAATCAGCACCACGACTTATACGGGCGGGGATGTGAAGCCCCCGTCGCCCGTAACGCTCGTGACCGGTCTGCGCCACTGGATTGGCGACAGCGGTTGGGCCATCAACGGCGGCGTCCGCTGGAACGCAGCGAAGTTCAGCCGCGATCACAAGGAATGCCGCGTCACCGAGCTCGACGACTGCGCACTGTCGGGCCTGGTCGGAATCACGTTCGCACCGCTGCATCTTGCAGCCGTCGCGCCGCCGCCTCCGCCGCCCGCCCCGCTGCCGGAGCCCCCGCCCCCGCCGCCTCCCCCGACACCGGTCGCTCCGCCGGAGCCGCCTCCGGTGACCGTCCCGCACGTTCCGACCGAGCTCCGCACCGACGAGATCCACTTCGAAGCCGGTTCGGCGCGTCTGTCGAACATCGCCAAAGCCATCCTCGATGACGTCGCTCTGCGCATGAAGCAGGAGCCCACCGCGACCGCAATCGCCATCGGCTACAACGACGACAAGGAAAACACGGGTCCGAATAAGGACCTCGATCGCCGCCGCGCCGAAGCGGTTCGCGACTACCTCGTGACGCGCCACGGAATCGATCCCGCGCGCATCACGATCGAAGGCCGCGACGGCCGCGAGCCGGTCGGCGACAACACCACCGGCGAAGGCCGCCTCCGCAATCGCCGTGTAGTGATTCGCCTGATGCTTCCGTAATCGTCTTCACAGCAGTTACCTGCGAAGGGCAGCCGCGAGGCTGCCCTTCGTTTTTGTGGAGCGTTGTTTGATTGCGTTCCCGCCAGACTGGCGGCGCCGCTACGCCGGCAATTCGATCTCGGGCTCTTCGTCTTTCGCCCGATAGAGAATCGCCAGCTTCCCGATGCTTCCCGCCACCTCGGCATCACACGCGCGCGCCAGCTCCTCGCCGAGCGTGCGGCGCTGCGCGGAATCGTCGTTTTCGATGCGGACCTTGATCAGCTCGTGGGCGGCCAGCGAGCGCTTCGTCTCTTCGATGACCGACTGACTGACGCCGCCACGCCCGACGCGCACGACCGGCTCGAGAGCATGGGCCAGCCCCCTGAGGTACTGCCGCTGTTTCGATGTGAGCGCCATTTGCGGGCATGGTAACAGGAGTGCAGGCGTCTCGCCTGCGGCCGGCGGGCGTCTCGCCCGACGGAATTGCGCGGCGACGACGAGAGTCCGTGTTTTGATGGCGGCCATTGCTGGAATCCGTCGAGTGACGTTTGTCGATTTCGGACACCACCGTTGGGCGGGACGCCCAACGGCCGCAGGCGAGACGCCTGCACTCCTTGATACTCTTCGCGTATGAAGAAACTTGTTGCGCTCTTTCTCTTTGCTGCGGCAGCAACTGCCGTTCATGCTCAGGACGCGGATCTCATCAATCCGGACCGGCCTGGCCTCGCTGACGGCAGCGGTGTCGTTGGGCGTGGAGTCTTTCAGCTTGAGGCCGGCCTCGAACGCGATCATGCCTCGGATGGCGTATCGATCTCGACGCCTTTGCTGCTGCGCTACGGTCTGACAAAAGCGGTCGAGCTGCGCGTCGAAGGAAACGGCCTAGTTCATTCCAGCGGAACCAACGAGATCGCGCCGCTGTCGATTGGCGCGAAGGTTCATTTTGCTGACGCGCCTTCACTCGGTGTGATCGTACGGGCCTTCGTTCCTTCGGGCAGCGGTTCCGAGCGCTCTCACTCGACGACCGGCGATGTCCGTCTGGCCGCCGACATCAACCTCGGCGAGCGATGGTCGCTCAATCCCAACATCGGCGTAGCCTCGCTCGACGACGGCGATGGGCGGTTCACCGCCGGACTGGCCGCGCTCACTGTGCAGTACAACCTCTCGGATCACGCCAATGTCTTCGTCGACGGCGCGCTGCAGTCTCCGGAAAGCCACGGCGGCTCGACGGCGCTGACGGTGGACGCCGGCGCTGTCAGGATCATCGGGAGCAACACGCAGCTCGATTTCTCCATCGGTTGGGGTGCCCGAGGGACGACACCGCCGAACGTGTTCTGGTCGGCGGGGATCAGCCGGCGGTTCTAGCTATCCGGAGCAGGAGGATTGGTCACGCGGAGACGCGGAGACGTAAAAACTCCGTAGAGACAGAGATCAGAGACAAGAGATCAGAGATAGGACCCAAGTCCACCCTTTGTCTCTAATCTCTTTTGTCTCTGATCTCTTTTCTATCCCTTCGGCGCGCGCTGTGGCCGCGTGATCGATCCCGAGCCTCCGCCGCTGGAGACGATTGCCTGCGCTGCGCCGGATTGCCCTTGCGGCGCGGTCTCGGGGCCGGGAGTGACGCGTTGCGGGTCGCTCACGAGAGACGGCACAATCGGCAACCGCGGTTCCGGCAGCTTGAACACCCAGCTCGCCTCCACGCGCTTGCCGGATTTGGCGTCGGTGGCCCAGACCAGGGCACGCTGATAGGTTCCCTGCAGCGATTCCTTGACCGCGGCGACGGAGATCGCGCCGGTCTCGGGGTCGTACGAGTAGGGGAGCGAGCCTGCGGCGGAGAGGAGCGCCATCCCGACCGACTTCGGATCGATCGACTCGTGATGCGGGATCTTGGCGGAGATGGTGACCATCGGCGTCGGGTCGTAAACCACGCCGGGCAGCGGAGTCATCTCGTCGACACGCATCGAGCCGGCGCCGAGGTAACGGCGGAAGCTGACAAAATCAACTCTCTTCTCGACGACGACGCGGCGCATTCTCAGCGGATTGCTGCCGCGGCGAACGCGTCCCGACTCACACGTCAGCGCAGCCTCGTAGCCCGCTTTGCTGACGCTGTCGACAAGGAAGTGATCGTAGTCGCCGAACGGATAGGCGAGGAACTGCACCGGCTTCGATGTGGCGCGCTCGAGCAGACGCTTGCTGTCGCTCAACTCTTTTTCGAGCCAGGCGTTGTAGGCCTTTTGATCGAGATCGGCGTGACGGCGGCGTGTGAGAAACGGATGCGAAAGAGAGTGGCTCTCGATGTCGACGCCGGCATCGGACATCTCTTTGAGCTGCTTCCAGTTGATCGCGTGCGAAGTCTGGCCGACGATCGCCGGATAAATGAAGATGGTGAACGGAAATCCGTAGCGCTTCATCTCCGGGAAGACTTCGGTATAGGTGCTGCGCCATCCGTCGTCGAAGGTGATGACGACCGCGTTTTTCGGAAGCGAGGCCCGCTTTCCGGTCACGTAGTCATAGAGCTGGCGAAGAGGAATGACGTTGTAGCCGGTCATCGCCAGGTAACGCATCTGCTGGTGGAACGCCTCTCGCGAAACCTCCATGCGCGGGTCATGAGGGGACTCGACGATGTGGTAGCAGAGGATGGTCGCGCCTGCGTCGATGCTCGCAGGCGTGGCAGCCGCAGGTAGAGCAGTGAAAAGTGCAAACGCAATGACTGCTGTCAACGCCCGCGCGGCCATGGGAGCTCCGAGTGATTGATGGTAAAGGAGATGATTGCGTTCGCCCCTCTGCAACAACGGTACCTGCGAGCGCAGTGGTTATTGTATCGCGATCACGAGGAGATGTGTGCGCGATCACGAGGTGGTTTCTCGGGTTTCTGGGTTGCCGCGTGGTCGGGTGGGCGGCTTTTCGCACACTCTTGCGGCAAACCTTCCAATCGAGCGCCTTCTCCCCCACGCTTTTTGTGGGGGAGAAGGTGGCCGAAGGCCGGATGAGGGGGCGTTCCAATGCGTACGACATCCCAACATGTCGCCCGTTTTCAGACACTTCGGACAAGGCAAGATCCATCGCCCTGCGTATTTGCGCCCCCCTCATCCGGCTTCGCCACCTTCTCCCCCCGCAAAAAGCGCGGGGGGAGAAGGCGCTCGATGGGGAAGCACTCCAAGGAAGAAGGATAAGAGGCATCGCAAGGAGGAGCACATGCGTCGGTCCTGCTCCATGCGTCGGTCCTGCTCCCACGCCCCACTCCCCACTCCCCACAACCCACTCCCCACAACCCACTCCCCACAACC
>DATLVW010000167.1:0-2762 GCA_035577085.1 Thermoanaerobaculia bacterium | reverse complement strand
GTGATCGAGCCAGCCAATCACGCCCGCAGTGAGAATCGCCGCGCCCCACACCAGCCGCGCCCACGGATTATCGCCGCGCTTACGGGATTTGATGCGAAGGCCGATGCGCGAGAGGCCATCGGCGTCGATCGACCTGCGCCGCCGTTCGTCGTCATTCATGATGGTTCTCGCCTTCGAGCGCGTCGCGGCGCCGGAACGACTCGATGATCGTGCGCCCGATCATCCCGGCGCCTAGGATGACGAGTAGTAAAGGCCACGACGAGTTGTAAGTCAGGCCGTACCAATGAAGCGTCACTGCCTGCAGCCACGCACCCACTGCAATCAACCACAACCCCGACCAGATCGAGCGTCGATGGGCGAGCTTCGACATCCCGACCAACACGATGAAGAGCGGCCACCACGATCCAAGTTTCCACGAAAAATTAGCGATGTGAAGACGCTGAAGAAGCAGCAGAGATCCGCCCGCGATCAGAAGCAAGCCCCAGAAAAGGCCGTCGGCATTGATCCGTCGTCGATTCTTCATACCGCCTCCGCCGCGACGCTCTTGATCTCGACGCCGCCCATGAACGCCAGTCCGTTGACGATGAGCCTGCGGCCTCCCGGTGCTGCTTTCGTTCGGATCTCCGCACCGCCCATGATCGGAACGGTGTTGCCGATGACTTCCCATCCCTCGGGCACCTTGATCTCGATGCCGCCCCACATCACGAACAGCTCGATCGTCGCCGGTCCCTGCTCCATGTCGGCCTTCGTCAGGTCGAGCTCACATCCGCCCATGAAGGCAATGATCCGGGCGCCGGTGTAGGCGGGCGAGCCGATCTTGATCTTGCGGACGCCGAAAATTGCCCAAATGGTTGATTCGGACTGGCCGGAAAGCGACGGCAGGCGAAAACCGAAGGCATGAGCGACGATCCCGATTCCGGCCAGGATCAGCGCGGCCGGCCACAAGTCGAAGACTGAAAAGCGAAGATCTACCGTGTTGGAGATCAGGTTGAGCGCGCCGATGCCGATCAGAAACGCACCGAGAACCCTGTGCCCGGCCTCCTGGAACTTGAGGATACCGATGGCGACCAGGACGAGCGGCCAGTAGGCAAGGTAGCGGTCCGCATCGATCAGATCGAGGTTGTCGAGAGTCAGCAGCACGCCGAGGATCGCGAAGAAGATTCCGATGATGAGCTTGAAGCCGGAGATGCCAGCCATCCCCTCGGGAGCCTGTTTCTGTGTGAGTGTCATGTTCATGAGAAATCCTTTCGTCAGCGACAGCCGCAAGATACGAAGCCTGGCCGGCTGCGTCTGCGCTCCACCGGCGAATGGCGGCTAAAAAGCGGCGAATGGCGCACTCGGGCGTTTTCCGCGCTGAACGGCCGCGGTACTCTCGCGGCGATGAGATCCAATCCGCGCATCTCGATCGTCATCCCGTCGCTGAACCAGGGCCGGTTCATCGAAGAGACGATCCTCTCGATCCTCGGGCAGGCGTGGCCGGACATCGAGCTCATCGTCATCGATGGTGGGTCGATCGACGAAACGCTGGACGTCATCCGCGATTACGAGGCATCGATCGATTTCTGGATCAGCGAGCCCGATCGCGGACAGGCCGACGCGATCAACAAAGGTCTTCGCAAAGCGACCGGCGAGATCGTCACCTGGTTCGGCGCCGACGATGTCTACGCGAATGGGATCTTCGCGTCCGTCGCGGAGGCTTGGCGGCGGAATCCCGACGCCATCTACGCGGCCCCTGTTGCGAATTTTTACGCGCGTGGACGCGAGCAGCTCGTTCGTCCGTTCGGCCTCTCGGTCGAGAACGTGGTGCAGTACTGGAAGAGGCAGTCACGCTGGCACGATCCGGGTTTGTTTTGGTCGCGTGCCGCGATCAATGCTGTCGGCGAGATCGATGTTTCTCTGCGCTATGCGTTAGACTACGACTACCTGATCCGTGCGCTGCAACACGCGTCCGTGGCGTACATCGATCAAGTTGCCGCCGGCTTTCGGCTGCACGGGCGGTCGAAGACGATCGCGCAGACGGAGGCGATGATGGCCGAGACGGCATCAGTAAGCCGGCGTTATTGGGGGTTGGTTGAAAACCTCGATCGTACCGGCTTCGAGCGCTCGGAGTACGAGGTGCGACTTCGGCGGGCGGCCTCGAAGCTTGTGCGGCTCAACCGCGAAGGCCTGCCCCTCTTGCGTGCGTGTCTGCGCGAGCATCTATTTGCAACGCCGGTCCGATTGGCGTGGGTGTTTCCGACAGTGCTCGCGGAGCGTCTCGGCCGGTTGCGCCGCGGGAGGCACATCTAGGGGTTCTGCACGGCAAAGCTACCAAGAGCGCCGACGAATTGCGACCGCCGCCCTGACGACACTCGGGCGAGGACGCCCGAGTGTCCGCGGTCGAGACGACCGCACTCCTTCAGTCGCCTAACTCATCGCGTGATCCACTCGCTCATGCGAATGAACTCTTTCGTCCCATCTCTTCCGGTCAAACGAAGCGACAGCGGGCCGCCTTTTGGACCCGTCCGCACATCCATTTCGAAGAATGGGCAGCAGCGGCGTTCGCGCCCGACCCATTCGTTGAGAAGTGCGACGGTCTTCGCATCGCTCGGAAACTGAAACTCGTAACCGTTCGGAAGCTCGCGCACGCCGGTTCTCAATCGACGAAGAGCCGGCCCGACGACTTCGAAGTGCCGTTTCCGTTCATCTGCTGTCAGAGCCAGCAGGTTACAGGCGAGAGGGGCCTCGACCTTTGAAGCAGCGGTGGTCTCGTTGGCGCACGT
>DATLVW010000166.1:0-2858 GCA_035577085.1 Thermoanaerobaculia bacterium | reverse complement strand
CGAGCCACGACATCCGCGTCACCTCCCGGCCACCCGGCGCGACGATTCCCTCACTGAGCGCCGTCAGATGCTCGTCAACCTGTCGCTTGGCGGACACGCCGGCTGTGCTCACACCACGAGCAATGATCTTCCCGAACTGCTTGCGATGGACTTCGAGGAGCGTGAAGAGCGAGGCGTTCGGAGAATCAGCGCCGCTGTTTTGCTCGCACCAGATCCCGTGATTCCTGACCAGTCGCAGGAACGACTGCTCGTCGATGTCACTCCAGTTCCATTCCGCTTTGAACGTAGTGATCGACTCCGGCGCGCGAGGCAGCAGCGCGGCCGGATCGTCGCCGTCAGCGTCAGGCGACCGGAACCAGTACCGCGTGACGATGCCGAAGTTGCCCGCGCCCCCGCCGGTATGCGCCCACCAGAGCTCGCGATTCGGATCGGACGTCTCCCGTGTCGCCACCACACTCAACGCTATTCCGGACTCGTCGACCGTGACCGTCTCGACGCCGTAGAGATAATCCGCGGCCAGCCCAAGCTGCCGGCAGAGGAACCCAAACGCGCCGCCAGCCACATGCCCGCCCATCCCAATCCCCGGATACTCGCCAAGCGGAACGACGACTCCCCAAGTCTCGAACAATGCCCGATATGCCTCGCCGACGGTTGCCCCTGCCTCGACCGCCACGGCCCGCATCTCCGCGTCGTAGTACACCGTCTTCATTGGCGCCATATCAACGATCACGCGCACGTCGGCATCGGACACGAACCCCTCGAGGCAATGCCCGCCACTGGTGACGACGAGCCGCCGCCCCTCCCTCACCGCCTCATCGACCGCGGCGACCGCGGCGCCGGTCGAGCGAACGATACGAACGTAGTCCGGACTGGCTTTGAAGCGTTTGTTGAAACGCTTGTCGATCACCGCGAGATAGCGGGGATCGTCGGGAGTGACTCGGGTGTCGTCGGTTTCTCGTGTCGGCATCGTCTTGCAAGAATATCCGTTGCCGCTAGTGCTCAGATCAAACGGATGGCAATCAACGAGATCCGGAAGAAGATGGCTGCGCCCTGACTCTCCTGTTTCGTGACCTACCCTTACCCTTTCTCACCGCGTCCAATTCTCGAGCTGCAATCTCGGCACTCTTCGAAACTCGCGTTCGTTGTTTGAAACGAGGGTGAGCTTTCGGGCGATCGCCTGAGCGGCGATGAGGGTGTCGAGGGGACCGATCGGAGTGCCGGCGCGTTCCAGCTTCGCGCGGATGTGGGCGTAGGCGATGGCGTCGTCCGAGGTGAATTCGGCGAGGGCGAGCGGGCCAAGGAAGTTCTCGACGAGGCGAAGAGTCCTGACGGGCGATGAGCTCTTGGCTGCTCCGGTCCGAAGCTCGGCCTCGGTGATCACGCTGACCACGATCTCTTCGCGGCTCTTCGAAAGCAACTGATCCAGAACGGCGGGATTCTGTTTGAGCGCGTAGATGCACGTGTCGGTGTCGAGCAGGAACGGCATACTGTCGTCATCCCAGCTTCTGGCGCTTCTCAATCTTCCCTTGTGGCGGACGCTCGAAATCGTCGGGAATGCCTTTGAAGGAATCGACATAGCCCTGGGGCCATCCGATCGCCGGTTCGAGAATCACAGCCTTCCCGTCGCGGCGCACCAGGACGACTTCGCCCTCGAAACGGAACTCTTTCGGGAGGCGCACGGCCTGACTTCGTCCGGTCCAGAAAAGGCTGGCTGTTTTGTGTTTCATGGTAGCTACCGATGATAGGTACCGGTAACGAATTGTCAAGGCGGACCGATCAAAACCGTTTCTTCACTTCGATCGCCGCCCCCCTACCGCCCCCTACCCTCCGAACGCCCGACGTAGCGCCTCGAGGTCGTCCCGGGAAACGTCGCCGACTGCCACGTATGTCAGGTCGTTCGTGCGCCATTCGTCGATCGTCATCTGCGGCGTGGTGCCGAGGCTGGGGAGCGACTCGAAAATGAAGAGCGAGATCTTGTGCGCGCCTTTGCTGACCAGCAGGTAGGCGCCCGGACGGCCGTGCCAGAAGACGACACGGCCACCGATCAGGCGAAACGGCGTGGCCGAGAGATCGGGAACGTTGACTGCAAATGGCACCCGACCCTCGAACCACGGCTTCACGGTGTGGCGGTCGGTGGAGATGACATCGATCGGATTCGCGCTGGCCAGGATCGTCGAATGGAGATCGGCCAGCTCGCGCGCCGAGGTGTTGCGGGAGAGAACGAGCATCTCGCCGCCGATGGCGATGACGATCAGCGCGGCCGCTGCGGCAAACCATACGAACGTTCGCGGCGCGCGTTTTCGCAGCACCAGCGGACGGCGCGGCGTAAAGCGGGGCATCGCGGCGCGGACCGCGCGCTTCATCTGCATCACCCCCAGCACCGCGTTCGCGCAACGGCTGCAATCGTGGAGATGCGCCTCGATCTCCGGCAGCGCCTCGGGCGGAATCTCTCCGTCCGCGTACCGCTCCACTTCCTCCGCAGTCAGGTCTTGCATCATTTCGATCCTCGCAACGCTTCGCGCACTTTGGCCCGCGCGCGCAGGAGACGCGACGTCACCGTCCCGATCGGAATCGACAACGTCTCCGCGATTTCCTTGTAGCTGAAGTTTTCGACGTCCGACAAAAGGATGACTTCGCGGAACGGCAGCGGTAGCGCTTCGATCGCCGTCTGCAACGCCGCGGCGTTGGCGCGACTGAAGAAGATCGTCTCCGGCGTCGCTTCCTCCGCCAATCCCTCGAACCGATCGGGATCGTCGTCGATCGAAACCTGCGGCGCGCCTCGCAGGCCGCTCTTCGACGTCAGGAATGTGTTGCGCAGGATGCGGTAGATCCAGGCGCGAAAGTTCGTTCCGGCGGTG
>DATLVW010000165.1:0-3287 GCA_035577085.1 Thermoanaerobaculia bacterium | reverse complement strand
ATAGCTTGCCGGGATGCCAAAGCCAAGTTCGCCAAGTGACTCGTGAGAACCGCACCGCGCCGCGAAAACGTCCTGATCGGCGGCTGATCGCGCGCCGTGAACGCTGATCGCTCTAACGCGTTGCTTCACCGCGCGGTTACCGCAGTCCGTCAACGACGTACAGATCGCCGAGCATCCGCAGGGCGTCGTAGGCGTAGGCGGTGGCGTCGGGCGTGATGCAGATCGGCGCAATTCTGTACACGCCGGCCGGCTCGGTGGGCGAGAACTGCTTCCACGCTTCCCGCGCGCCGGTGGCCAAAGTCACCCGCGTCACCTGGGCGGGAAGGGCACTGGGGTGATACACAAAGAGAGATGCGCCGTCGGCCGACCAGACTATGGGCACTTCCCCCGGCTGGATCGCGGGGACGATCGACGGCTCCGCGCTGGCGTCGACGGGATAGAGCGCGATCGTCTGCTGTTGCGTCATTCCGGCGACGTAGCGGCCGTCCGGCGAGACGGCAAACGGACGGGTGGCATCGCCCCAGATGTTCTCCGGCGAGATCGCCTTCTCCGTCTCGTCGAGCGTGTCGATGACGTGAAGCTGATAGCCCTTCTTGGGCAACGCGCCAGCGATGACGATGCGGCGGCCGTCGGGGAGCCAGGCGGCGCCGAAGTCGAACGCACCTTCGATCTTGAGCTCGCGCGACTCGCCGCTTCCGGTCGGGACCACGACGAGCTTCGGCCCGCTGTGACCGAGAACGTACTTGCCGTCGGGGGAGATGGCGTCGCCGTATCCGTCGGCGATCCGGACCGGAGTCGGCTCGCCGAGGCGGCGAAGGTACATCGAGCTGGCCGCGCCGCCGCCTTCGCGCGGTTCATTGAACAGGATCGTTCTTCCGTCGCGCGAAAGATCGGCCAGCATCGACCAGTCCAGCCACGACAAATCGCGCTCCACCGATTCGCCCGGTGCCTGTACTTCCAGCGCCGCGCGCCACATCCCGTTCGACAGTAGCACGTGCCCGGCAGGGGCGATGTCGTACAGCCGCATCGATCCGGTCAGCCGGTTGACGAGCCGCGACTCGCCAGTCTCGGTGTTGACCGCGTAAAGCGCCGGCGGCGCGCCGGTGTCGGTTGCGGTGATCCAGATTTCCTTGTTGCCCGGAGCCCAGGCCAGACCGGTGACTCCGTGACTCCAGCCGCGCGCAATCGAAACCGGCTTGCCTGATTTTGCGCCGAGGATCGAGACATCGCTCTTCCCCGAGTACGACTCGACGAAGGCGATACGCCCATCGGATGCGACGCGGATGTCGCGCAACGCGTGTGGCGTTTCGTAAAGGACCTTGCCGATCGGCGACTCGATGCGGAATGTGCCGTTGCCGCCGCGGATGGCGACGAGGTTCGTGCCGTCGGGCGACCAGTCGGCCTGCAGAACTTGTTCGGCGATCTCGCGCGGTGTTCCCCCCGCGACCGGAACGCGTGCCAGCGTGCCGAGGCTTGTGAGACGGTCGCGGCGAAGAAGGACGGCCAGCTCTGTCGATTTCGAGACGGCAAGGACGTCGGCGTCTTTCACGCCGAGCGGCCGCGGCTCCGGGCTCTGCCGGTTGGCGACGAAGACTTCGGACGGATTGCCGTCCCACGCCGCGCTGTAGACGATCGAATCGCCGTCCGGACCGAAGCGCGCCGCGCGTACTTCCCCACGCCGGAACGTCATCCGGTGAAAGACGACCTCGGGAGGCGCTTCCTCCTTCATCTTGTTTGTCGCGAGGTACCAGCCGGCAAACACGGCGCCGCCGATCGCAGCAAGAAAGAGAAGCGTCAGAAGAACCGGAGACACGCGCCGCGGCAACGGTTGTGCGACGGTCGCGTGGCGCACAGGCATGCGCGCCGTCGCCGGCATCGCAGCGGTGGCAGGGCGGATCGCGGTTGCGGAGGTGCGGCGTGGTTCCACGGGGTCGCCGACACGCACGGTCGGTGTCTGCGCTGTGGATGCTCCCGACATTGTTCCCATCGCAGGATTGGAGACGCTCGAATAGGTTCCGGCCGCCGAAGCCGCCGCCATCGTTTCGAGATTGAAGGCGAGATCGCGGGCAGACTGGAAACGATGGTCTCGGTCCTTTTCGAGGCAGCGGCGCGTGAGGCGGTCGAGTGCCGGAGGAACGTTCGGCAGCGACTCGGCGAGGTCGGGCGGATCCTCTTTCAGGATTGCGCTGAGCGTCTCGATCGACGAGTCGCGCTTGAACGCGCGTACGCCCGTCAGCATCTCGTAGAGGATCGCGCCGAACGCGAAGATGTCGGACCGCGTGTCGACCTTCTCGCCGCGCACCTGTTCCGGCGACATGTAGCCGACCGTGCCGAGGACCATGCCGGGCTCGGTGGCGGCCTGGGGGAAGAGGCCGCCATCGTCCGAGGTGGCGCTCAGTTTGGCGATGCCGAAGTCGAGGATCTTGGCCCGGCCGTCGCGCGTGAGGAAGATGTTGTCGGGCTTCAGGTCGCGATGGATGATGCCTTTCTCGTGCGCCGCGGCGAGGCCGTTCGCGACTTGCAGCGCGGCATCAACCGCGCGCCGCGTCGCCAACGGCCCGCGCTCCAATCGCTCGCGAAGGGTCTCTCCTTCGAGCAGCTCGCTGACGATGTAAGCCGTGCCGTTCTCTTTGCCGACGTCGTAGATCGTCAGCAGGTTGGGATGGTTGAGCATCCCGGTGGCGCGTGCTTCCTGCTCGAAGCGCTGTACGCGCTCCTGGTCGCTGAGTGTGAGCGCGGTGAGGATCTTGACCGCGACGTCGCGCCCGAGGCGGGTGTCGCGGGCGCGATAGACAGCGCCCATCCCTCCTTCGCCGAGAAGGCTGACGATCCGATAGGGACCGAGCATCGCGTCAGGCTGCAGCATGGGATGAGCGCATGGTAGCAGCGGAAGGGGGGTGGCGTGTCGGGGGTGGGGAGTGGGAATGAGTATCAATGGGCGGTGCCGTCGAGCTCTGAGAGTGCTGACTTTGCGCTCCTCGATGGGTACTCACTGCTTCAATTCGCTGCGAGTGTGAGAAATACACGTTTGACCGGCGTGCTGTCGCATTTTACCGGGTGAAAATCGCCTTCATCGGGCGTGCTGACGCGTTTTATCGGCGTGCCGTCGCGTTTATTCGCCGTGCCGTCGGGTTTTAACGGCGTGGTGTCGCGTTTCCCGGCGGAAAAATCGCGTTCATCGGGCGTGCTGACGCGTTCACTCGCCATGTCGTCGCGTTTTACCCGCGTGCTGTCGTGTTTATCCGGCGTGGTGGCGCGTTTTACCTGCGTGCTGTCGCGTTCATCCG
>DATLVW010000164.1:0-4793 GCA_035577085.1 Thermoanaerobaculia bacterium | reverse complement strand
GGAAACAAAGCCGCCAGCGCCATTCGCGCGTCGGTGGACGATGATCCCGACTCAGCGGTGCGCGATAAGGCGGTGTTTGCCGTGTCGCAGCTTCCGGACGACGAATCGGTTCCGATGCTCATCGAGCTGATGAAGTCGCATCGCGATCCGAGCGTGCGGAAGAAGGCCGCCTTCTGGCTGGGACAGAAGCACGACCCGCGCGCGCTGGCGGCGATCGAGGACATCCTGAGGAAGTGAGAGCTCCGTTGCTGTTCTTCGCGCCTTCGCGTCTTCGCGTGAGCGTCTTCGCGTGAAAACCGGGAGCACGCGAAGCCGCGAAGAACGCGAAGGGGGAGAACCGGAGCAGGTAAACTTCCCCGATGCCAACGCACATCAAACAGCCTTCCGTCATCGAAGCGGCGGGTAACAAACCGAAACGGATCGAGGAGTACATCGGCCGCGTCAATTCGAAGAGCGCCGGAATCAGTGTGGCGCGCATGCAGAGCCCCAGCGGGTGGGTCGAGCCGGGCCAGACGCCGGAGTTCGAGGAGTACACGGTCGTTCTGCGTGGATCGTTACGAGTGACGACGCGCGAAGGCGTGATCGACGTCGGCGCCGGCGAGGCCATCATCACGCGCAGCGGGGAGTGGGTGCAGTACTCGACTCCGGGCGCCGAGGGGGCGGAGTACATCGCGGTGTGCCTGCCGGCGTTCTCGATGGACAGCGTGCACCGCGACGCCTGAGCGCGACCGTGGCGGCGCCCGATACAGCATTCTGTCTCGCATGCGGGTCGCCGGTGCGGCACCGGTTCGACTCCGTCGTCGACGGCTTCGCCATTCTGGGGTGCGATCGCTGTGGATCGGCGCGTACCTGGCCGGCGCTCGACGAGACGGCAATCGGATCGTGGTATCCGAAGGCCTACTACGGCGAGCGCAACGTCCGGTTCAATCCGCTTTTCGAGAGACTGACGCGCTGGTTCCGGCGGCGCAGAGTCGACGTCATCCGCCGGCTGACCCGGCCAGGAGCGGTGCTCGACGTCGGATGCGGCCGCGGGTTCACGTTGCACTTTCTCCGAGAGGCGGGGTATCAGCCTGTGGGCGTCGAGCTTTCGCCGACAGCCGCCTCGCATGCGCGCGACGTCCTCGAGCTCGATGTGCGGACGGGCGATTTTCTCAGCCAGACCTTCGAATCGGACGAATTCAAGGCAGTCGTCTTCTGGCACTCCCTCGAGCACATGATCGACCCACTGCAGGCGTTGGATCGGGCGTGGGAGATTCTCGAGCCGGGCGGGCTGCTCGTCATCGCCGTTCCCAACTTCGTCAGCATCCAGGCGGCATGGACGGGGCGGCAGTGGTTTCATCTCGACGTGCCGCGGCACTACGTCCACTTCTCGACGCGCGGTTTGACTGATGCGCTACGCCGGCGTGGCTTCCGGATGACGTCCGTCGCGCACTTCAGCCTCGAACAGAATCCGTACGGCTGGATTCAGAGCCTCCTGAACCGCGTCTTCGAGCACGATCTGCTCTATTCGATTCTGAAAGAGCCGGCGGCGCGGGCGCACCGGATCCGCGAGTTCCCGTTGCAAACGATTGCAACGACAATCGGCGCCATCTTTCTGCTGCCGGTGGCGTTTGTGCTGATGATGCTGGAGACGCTGCTGCGGCGCGGCGGGACGATCGAGGTGTACGCTCGGAAGCCGGAGCGATGAACGGCAACTGGGATCCGCGGACGCTGGTCACGGCGCGCTCGGCGTCGCGGCTTTTTCCGCTTTTGCTGCTGGCTGCGTTCGTCGCGGTCGTCTCGTTCGTGGCCTTTCATCACGAGCCGTGGCGCGACGAGGCGGATCCGTGGCTGTACGTACGCGATGCCGGTCTGATGACCATCCTTGCGAGGACGCGTTACGCGGGATTGCCCGCGCTCTGGTTCCTCTGCCTCGCGCCGCTGGCGAAGCTCGGTCTCGCCTACGCCAGCCAGAAAGTGCTGCACCTGGCGATTGCCGCGGCTGGGGTGTGGCTGCTGGCGACGCGATCGCCGCTGTCACGGCTTACGGCAACCCTGCTGACCTTTTCGTATTACATCGCGTACGAGTATTCGGTCGTCGTTCGCAGCTATGCGCTGACGATAATGCTCACGTTTGCGGCGGCAGCGCTTTACCGGCGCAGCCGGGAGCGGCCGATCGCATTCGCGCTGGTGCTTCTGCTGCTTTTCAACTGCAACGCGCAGGGCTTCTTCATCGCCGGGACGTTCGCCGCTCTCTTCGTGATCGAACGGATCGAGAGGAGACAGATTGGCGCTCGCGACGCGATTGCCGCGGCGCTCATGGCCGCGAGCGCGCTGCTCGCCTGGTTCCAGGTGCGCACGCCGCCCGATCCGGCCCGGCAGGCGGTCATGCGCGTTTTCAATCGCGACGCGTTTGCCTGGACGGTCAGCAACGCGTTTCTGCCGACGATTCCGACCAGCGTCGGTTTCCTGATCGGCGTGGCGGTCCTGCTCCTAATCACATTCGCGATACGCCGATCCCGCGAGGCGGTTCTCTTCCTCTGGCTGCCACTGTCCGTGCTGGCGATCCTCTACTCCTATGTCTGGTTGGGCGGCCTGCGCCACGCCGGCTTTTTTCTGCTGCTGACGATCGTGGCTATCTGGATCGCCGGCGATCGCGACGGGGAGTTGATCGATCGCCGCTGGGCTGCCGCGGCCGCGATCGCGCTGAACCTCAGCCTGCTCGTCTCGATGTTTGTGGCGATGCAGTACTGGGTCGCCGACATTCGCGAGCCGTTCTCGGGAGCGCAGGAGATGGCTGCGTTCATCCGCGATCAGAAGCTCGACCGCATCCCGATTGCGGCGCACAACCTCACGCAGTGCGAAGCGCTTCTGCCCTGGTTGCCCGGCACCCGGTTCTGGTACGCCGGACTCGGGGAAGAGGGAACCTACATGAAGTGGGACGCGGCGTTGGAGCGTGCTCTCAATGTTCCGTATCCGGCCGCTGAAAGGCGTTCGCAGGAGCATTTTCAAGGGCGGCCCTGGCTGCTGCTATTCAATGTTGAGATGCCGGACCCGGCCGCGCACGGCTTCCGGCTCCTGCACGCGACCGCCGAACCATTCGAGAAGACAGACGAGCGCTATTGGCTGTACGCTCCCACACGATGACAAAGCTACTCATCCTCAGCGAACACGACGTCGAGCGTCTCCTCACGATGCGCGAGTGCACCGAGGTGATGGAAGAAGCCCTGAGCGCGCTGGCCCGAGGCGAGGTTCACAACCCGCTGCGAAGCATGATCCGTGGCGAAGGAGCGAAGGGCATTCTGGGTCTGATGCCGTCGTATCGGGGCGGACCGCAACCGCACTACGGCCTCAAGGAAGTCTGCGTCTTCCCCGGCAACCCTGCCATCGGTCTCGACACCCACCTCGGCGGGGTCCTACTCCACAGTGGTGAGACCGGCCAACTTCTAGCAGTCATGAACGCATCGGCGATCACCGCGATCCGGACCGCCGCGGTGTCCGCCGTGGCCACGAAACTGCTCGCCCGCGAAGACGCTCGGACGTTGGCCATCATCGGCGCCGGCGTTCAGGCACGAACACACCTCGAGGCCATCCCGCTGGTGCGCAACATTAATGACGTGCGCATCGTCAGCCGGACGCCCGCGAAGGCTGCCGCCCTCGCAGGGAAGAGTGCCCGCGTCGTCGCCTCGGTCGAAGAAGCCGTACGAGGCGCGGACATCATCGTGACCGCGACCAGCTCCCGCGAGCCGATCCTGAAGCGTGAATGGCTCGCGGACGGCGTCCACATTAATGCGGTTGGCTCCAGCATCGCGGTCGCCCGCGAGCTCGATGGCGCAACGGTTGCGGCCTCATCTCTCTTTGTCGACCGGCGTGAATCGACGATCAACGAGGCCGGCGACTACCTCTTCGCTCTCCGGGAAGGAGCGATCAGCGACGGTCACATCCGAGCCGAGATCGGAGACATCCTGATCGGAAAGGCCAAGGGGCGCTCGTCCGACGATGAGATCACCCTCTTCAAGTCGCTCGGGTTGGCCGTCGAAGACCTCGCATCGGCGCAATTCCTGTTCGAGAAGGCCTCACGCGAGAAGGCGGGGAGCTGGGTTGATTTCTAGCTAGGACTGAGAGCAATCGCAGCGCGGCCAAGCTGGCTCGTCATGGCGATCCTCACGTTCGTGATGATCGTGCTGTTCATTGCGGGCCAGGGGGCGTGAGTATTTGAAGGTCATTATTCGCTGCTCGAAGCCAGCTTCGAACGGCTGCCGCGGCACCGCGAGTGTCTGCGTGACGGTCGTTCGCGGCTCCGGCGACTCTGCGAGTGTCGGGCGCTCGGAGGTTCATGACTCGCGGCGGGCTTTGAATGACTTCCATGTTGTATCGAACGTCTGAGTGTCAGATATTCGATTCTACGAAATCGTCTCGCGAGGTGACCGTGTCGTCGCGAACGTCTGGCCGTCAGACATTCGCGGCTCCGCCGACACTGCGAATGTCTGACGCTCAGATATTCATGACCAGCGGCGGGCTTTGAATGACTTCCGCGTTGCAACGAACGTCTGAGCGTCAGACATTCGAAGCTACCGCGTCATCGCGAACGTCTGGCCGTTAGACATTCGCGGGTCCTTGGACGTTGCGAATGTCTGACGCTCAGATATTCTTGACCAGCAGCGAGCTTTGAGTGACTTCCGCGTTGCAGCGAACGTCGGAGCGTTAGATATTCGATTCTACGAAGTTGTCTCGCGAAGTAACCGCGATCGCGTCAAGCACCAGTGGGGCCAGGCCTTTGGTCGTTTGTGGACTGCAAATCATTGAGAAACGGC
>DATLVW010000163.1:0-10614 GCA_035577085.1 Thermoanaerobaculia bacterium | reverse complement strand
CCACTTGCCGCCGTCGCGGCCCGCGGCGGCATCGGCGACGTATTGCGCGATGAACGCGGCGCGATCGGCGAAGCGCAGGACGCCGGCGCCCCGCCGCACCGTGTGGGCGACGGCGCGCGCGATCTCGCGTCCCCACAGCTCCGCGACCCTGTCGTCCTCGAGAGCGTCGAAGATGGCCACGCCGACGTCGAGGCGTTCGATCAGCCAGACCGCCGGATCGGCCTCGGGCCCGAGCGCATCGAGGACGTCCGGCGTCAACACCCGGTCGCGCAGAACTCCATCCAGGCGCCGGCGCACGTCGTCCGGCGCGGGATGTTCGCGCGGAACGATGTAGGTGCAGCCCGCACGGGTGATGGTGAACCGCGCGGTGGACTCGATCATGACGACGTATGCGCCAGGACCGGCCGCGATTCAGCGGGAGGCTCCGTGGCGCGCAACTCCTCGAGCACCTGGATCGCGCCCTGGATGCGCAGAATCGTGTCCCGCGTCAGGGCGCGCTCGCGGTCGAGCGAGGCCAGTTGCTGCTCTCCCTTCGCCAGTTCCTTCTGAAGCTCTTCGATGCGTTGTTCGAACATGGCCGATCACTCCTCAGGCGATGAAGAAGGCGACGTACGACACGAGATTGATCGTCGAGTGCGTGCTGTCGACTATCCAGTCGAAGGTGAAGTTGAAGGTGTTGTCGTTTGTTTGCGTGTTGGTGGTATGAGCCGACACGCTCCACCGCGGAGCGCTCACGGTTCCGTCGTGTTTGATGTCGGCGAGGGCCACATGAATGAACGCGCCGCCGGTGATCTTGGGAAGCCGGCTGAACACGGAGAACGTGTGTTGACCCGAAGTCGCACCGCCGGTGCTGAACCCCACTTCACCGGTGCGGATGTCGATGGGGAAGCGCGTTCCGTCGAGGATCATCGCTTTCCCTTTAGCCATCACCAGGTTGCCGTCGATCGCCAGGCCACCCGACACGGTCAGGCTGCGCCCAATGACGGCGTCGCCCTCGAGAAAGAGGCTACCCGAGTCATCGAGTGACATCACCAGCGTGCCTCCGTTCGTGTCGCCGCGTCCGTCGCCGTGCGAGCCACCGCGGAACCAGCGGAAGTCAAACGCGCTGCGGAAATAAAGCGTCGCGGACTGCACGCCGATGCCGTAGCTGGTGCTCCAGAGATTCAGCATCTGCCGGGTTTTCGAGCCGAAGGAGAGGCAGCCCTTGTCGTCGAGGTGCAGCAACTCGACGCCGGTGCCGCCCGGCTTCCCCTGGCCGTCTTCGTGGGCGCCGCCGCGGTACCAGTACACATGCCCGCCCGTGCGAAAGTAGAGAGAGGAGTCCTGCACGCCGATGCCGTACGGCGGCTCGGCGTCGTCGGTTGCCGCGTAGAGCGTCATCATCTGCCGCTTCGTTTCGCCGAAGTAGAGCGTGCCGGTCGGAATCTCCACGCGATCGTCGCCGCGTACGGCGAAGAAGACCTTCTCCGTCGACAGTGCGATGGGATCGCTTCCTGTGCCGACGGTAAGGCGATGTTTCTCGTGGTCGGTGTCGGCGCCGATGTGGACTCGCAGGTCCCAGGCGTTCGAGTTGCCGCCCATTCTCTGGATCCAGAGAGCCGCGTTGGCATCGCTGCCGGCCGCGTTCTGGAAGGAAATCTTCCCCCCTTCGAGGAAGATGTCTTTCTCCTCGGCGATGCTCCCCTTCACGCGCATCCGCCCTTCGACGAAAGCGAAATCGCTTTTGTCGATGTCGGTGGCGGCGAACGCCGCACGCGGTCGGAGCCGGAGTTTCTGATTCGGCCCCAGCACCTCCTCGGCCACGATGCCGGCATAGACGCGGCCCTGGAGAAGCTGCTCGCGCTCTTTCGCCGGATCCGATCCGTCGGTGATGGTCACGAACTCCTTCGCCTGCGGATCCCAGTTCACGGTGCCGATGCGCACCAGCCAGCGCGCGGCCGCGGAGTCGGGGAGCTCCTGATACGGCACCGACTCATCGTCCGGAATCGTCGACGGATCGGCCGGACGTCCATCCACGACGATCGCCGCGTGTTTGTCGCCGGCAGGATCGATGACGATGCGGAAGTCCTCGCGTACGCGGTTGTTGCTCCCGTCGCTCTCGCACGTGCCGTAGCCGAACTCCGGCGGCAGCGCTTCCTCCTCGCGATAGGCGATCCAGACTTCGTGCAGCGACGGCAGCGTGCCGCTGACGAACTGGAAGTCGGCGCTGTCGAGCTTCGTCGGCGCGGCGACGAAGATCTCGCGGCCGAATCCATCGATGGCCATGCCGGCCTGGATATAGACGTCGAAGCCGGTGCCGCTGTCGCGCGGTTTCTCTACCAGTTCCAGCCCGACGACGATGCCCCAGCGGTGAGGACCGATATTGTGCCGCCGCCGCATGTCGCGGTGATAGGCCTGCTCGGATTTGAAATCCTCCGCGCCAAGGAACTGAAGCTGGTAATAGTTGGGACGTTCGATCACTTCGGCCATGGCATGTTCCTCACGCGTGCAGGACGCCTTCTTCCGTCCGCCGCAGTTGCGCTCTCGAGCTGCCCGAAAGACCGAGGAGGACGTCGAAGCCGTTCTCCGAGCAGCAGACGTCGCGCAGGATCGCGCCGATCAGCGGGATCACCGGCAGTACCGACATCCAGTGCTGCACCGAGTTGAAGCTGCCGGCGTAATGGCGGCAGGCGTGGTTGCAGATGTGGACGATCTTTCCCTTCTGCACGGTGACGCAGGCGATGATCACGCGGTCCTCGCAGGGCGGCTTCGGGCATCCGGGGAGAAAGAGCATGCAGAGCGCGTCGATGTAGTAGTTCGTCAGCGCGTCGATCAGGCAGCACATCGGGTTGTTCGGCGTGCTCGCCGGTTCGTCGCTGGCACCGATCTGTCGTTCATCATTCGAATTCGTGGGGTCTTCGGCGCAGGGTGGACAATCGAACGGGACGCAACGGACGTTGAGCGGGTTCTCGGCGTAGAGATCCTTGATCGCACGGCGGAACTTGCAGCAGAGCTGATACGCCGGCGAGGAGTCGTCGTACGTCGTCGAGTTTCCGGTCCAGACGATGACGCTGTTCTGGATGACGATGTCCTCGTTCGGCGGCGCGTCCATCCTCTCGGAGCTGGCGTCGAACTTCCTGTCCTCGCCGGCGCTGATGATCCGGTATTTGTCTTTGGTGACCACGACGTGGTAGGCCGTGCCCCAGCCGTCGGTCTGGGGAACCTCTTTCATGTACGTCGGGCTAAGGGTATCCCTGAGGTCCTCGAAATCCCGCACTTCGACGGGATAGGAGTTGCGGTCCGTATTGAACGCTTCGAGTGCGACGGATATCGCCCGGAGGTCAGCCAGCGTCTTCTTGTGCTCGTCACTGCGATAGGCCTGTTCGTACCGGCAGCGCAAGCCGATCGCTCGCAGCATCTCCAGTTCTCTCGCGCTGAAGCGCTGGGCGAGGAAATCCTCGAGCTCCTGCGCCAGGGCGATCGCGCGCATGAAGATCGAGTCGTCGGGCGCAGCCGCGACCAGCGCGGGGAAGAGCGGATGCTTGCGGATGCTTCCCGGGATGAGACTCTGGATGCTGAACAATCCGACGTTCGCCCCGACCTTCACCTTCGCGAGGTCGGAGTACTCGTAGCGCTTGGTGACCGTGGTCCAGTCGCTCTTCATCTGTCTCCGGCTCGCGCATTCGTCGGGCTCCGGGATGATGCCGAGGCGGTACTGCTCGAAGATGCGCGTCGGCTCGCATGCGGTTTTCTTCGGCGTTGCCGCCTTCGTCGCGCCGCACGAGCATCCGCCGTTCTTCTTGCTGTTGCCGTTTCCACCGCAGCCGCACCCGCCTCCGCCTCCGCACTTCCCGCCGCAGCCGCAATGGCTCTTTGTCTCCTGCAGCGGCATGACGGAACGCCCTTCGTTCTCGACGTACTGCAGCGTGACGCACCAGTGCTGGTCGTCGTCGGAACAGGTGTCGTTCGGATCGCGCCACGGCGGGCAGTCGTCATTGCTCTTCCGTCGGGCATCGACGCATTTCTGAATGGCATCGAGGATGTTCAGCTCCGTGTCCTTGCAGACGATGACGTCGTTGCCGCACGGATCGAGGGCATAACCGGCGCGCACGGTGACGAAACCATCGCAGTTGTGGCACACGACTTCGAGTCCGCAGACGACGCCCCATCCGTGCAGATAGCGGTTGTGCAATCGATTCTTGGCGATGACGTACGACTGTTCGCTGTTCAGCTCTGCCTCGGTGAGCAACTGGCCGGCGAAGTAGCGCGGGCGTTCGAGGCATTCCAGTCCGAGACAGGCCGGACATTGACAGCATTGCGCCGCCGTCTTGCGCGAAGTGTTCAGCGGCACGTAGTACGGTTTCTGCCTGGGTAGTATCACTGGTTTCGGTGATGCCATCTCGTCCTCCTGCTAACTCACCGACGCGTTTTCGCGCAGCTTGGTCATCGTCGCGGCGCCGACGCCCTTGACCTGCGCGAGGTCTTCGATGGAGTTGATGAAGCCGTTCTTCGTGCGAAAATCGATGATCGCTTTGGCCACGGCCTCGTTGCCGACGATCTCCCCGAGATCCTTCGGATTCACGTCGTTGATGTTCACCCCGTAGCGGAACCAACTGCGGAACGTGCCCCCTTCGGTGAGGTTGCCCGTCGGGCAGCGTGTGCCGAGTGCATGCACCGCCGGGATTCCGGTGAGGTACGGCGAAAGGTGATTCGCATCCAGCGCGGGATGGACCATCTTTCCCTCGACTTCGATCTTCGCATCGCCGAGGATCTGATCGCCGTAGAGGAGGACGAGGTACTCGGCCATCGGCATGTCCGTCACGAAGGCTCCGTTCGCATTGATCGGACGGAAACGGACGCCGTTGACCGGACCACTCGGGATGGGAGATCCAACAGCGGCCGGAACCTTGCCGCACGCGGGCGCCTCGATATGCACACCCTCGATCATCCCGGGAATCGCGCACCAGCACTGCAGGCGATTGAATTTGTAGATGTCGTCACTCTCAGAGCGGCGTATGAGCAGCTCGATCGAGCGCGGCAGCGTCTCCGCCAGCATCGGCCTGTCGAACGCGATCACAAGTCCGCGGCTCCAGAGTTTCCCAAAGTCGCCGGCGTTGGGGAGGTAGGTCTGATCGTGGACCCAGTTGATGGCCACGATGCGCGGCAGATCGAGCGGGACCGCGTTCTTCCCGTCGTGTCCCGTTGGTCCAGTCAGTCCCGTTGGTCCCGTTGGTCCCGTTGGTCCCGTTAGTCCGGTCGGTCCAGTCAGTCCCGTTGGCCCGGTCGCTCCCGGTTGTCCCGGCGGACCTTGCGGACCGACGCCGCCGGTACCTCCATGTTCGAGGATGCATTCCACGACCTCGGTGATCACGCTCGTCGACGGCAGCAACGGACGGTCGCGGAGGTTGTCGATGTTCGCTTCGGTGAGCGAGTCGCCGAACACGTACTTCTCGATCGTGGCCAGCACGAGGCAGTCGTCGCCGCCGCATTCGGGACACGGCTCGATGATTTGATCGAAGATCGACCGGCAGTCCTCCTCGGTGACGTCGATGACCGCCACGCCGCCCGCCGCAGGGGTCGTCGTATCGGGCCCGCCCAGCCCCGGATCGATGCCCATGAATGCCACGAAGAGCTTGCGTCCGTCGCCGCGCATGGCGATGTTGTGAGGCGAGAGGCCGACCTCGATGGAGAGCGAAGGCTGCGGCTTTTTCAACTCGATCGCATGCGCGTCCATGGCGAAGAGCTTCGGCTCGCTGACGCCGGGCACGTAGACCCAGCGCGCGCCGCCGGAGAACTGCAGATCGGGTGGATTGCCGCCAGTCGGTAATGGGTACGGATCGCCGAGCTGCACGAACGGCTTCACGTCGCCCGGTTTCACGCTATAAAGCCGGAGCTGCTGCGCGCTGTTGTCGGCCACCGCGAGCCGCATTCCGTCGGTCGTCGTCTCCACCGCCAGCCGCCACGGCGCGGTCGCGTCGAACTCCACCGGCGGATCGGTGAGCTTCGATGTGTCGATCATCAGGACCTTCTGTTCGGCCGCTTCGGCGACGAACAGCCACTTGCCGTCGGTGGTGACGACGAGGTCCATCGGGCCGCCGATGCTGATCTCGGTTTCTGTCGTGCCGTCCCATGCGATCACCTTCCCATTGATGATGGCGTAGATCGACTTGTCGCCCGATGCCGCGAGCGCGACCGTGCGTGTGGCGGTGGCGATCGTCTTGATCGGCACCGCGCCGGCGCCGAATGTGGTGGCGTCGTAGATCCCGATCTGGTGATCTTCAGCGAGATAGAGCAGCTTGCCGTCCTGCGAGAGATCGAATTCGTACGCGCTAAGCTCCGTCACCGAGATCGGGCTCAAGTTGTCGAGGTTGAAGACGAACATCTTCGAGGAGAAGCCCTTCTTCAACAACGGAAAATCGCCGAGGACCCAGAGCTTCTTGTTCGCCTCGTCGAGAACGACCTTGTTCGCGAACGTGGCGGCGATGGTGTTCTTCCACTCCAGCGACAGGCCGCCGGCCACGTCCTTCTTCGGCGCCTCGGGATCGACGATCACATCCGGCGCGAACGTCTCCAGGATGCGATTGGGCTGACAGCCGCCGTCATCGCATCCGCATTCGTCGAAGAGGGCCGGGATCTCTTCGTCGCCGCATTCGCGGTACTTGATGCAGATCTGCACGGTGTGCGGTCTGTCGTCCGGCTCCTTCTCCTCCCCTTCGGCCGGCTCCGGAGCGTTGGCCAGGAGGATCTCCTCGACGCGCGAGCGAAAGTCGAACGTCTCGTCGCGGCAGACGATCACCTCGCGGCCGCAGCAGTCGATCGCCAGTCCCGGCTTCACGATCACGTACTTCGAGCGGCAGGCGGGATTGGGATGCTCGACCACCTTCAGACCGCAGACCGTGCCGCGTCCATGGAGGAAGCGGTTGTGGCGGCGGTCTTTGCCGACGAAGTAGCGCTGCTCGTCGGTGAAGTCCCGCTCGACCAGCAGCTTCCCGGTGAAGTAGTGGTTGCGCGCGAGTTGCGGCACTTCGCATTCGATGCAACCGTTGGCGTGCCCTGATCCGTGCTGTGTGCAGTCCGACATGCTTCACTCCTTCCGGTCAGCGCAGCGACGTGCTGACGCCGATCCTGCTCCGCGCGCCGATGCGCATTGCCGGTGGTCTCGATTCGTCCGTGGGAGGCCCGAGCACGGTGTCGCGGCCGAGATTTCCCTTGCCGGTGGTCACACCGGACGGGTATTCACCGACGACCGTGTCGATTCCGATGAACGCCTGCGTGCCGATGCGCAGGCGTGGTTCGATGAGGTGCAGTTCCGCTTTGGTGTGCGCTGGCTTCGACGCCTCGATGATTCGTTCCAGCGCGCGCCGCTCCGACTCAGCGTCGGCGCCGCGGCGGAGCGGCACCATCACGGAGAACTGATGAGCGTGGACGAGGAACGGATCGCGCAGCGGATCGCCGCTGTCGACGAGCTGGAACTCGCCGATCCTGCTGAAGCGGTCGAGCTGCAACCGGCGCACGATCGACGCGCCGAAGAGCGCGGAGCAATCGCCCAGCCGGCCGCGGTTGAGAAACATCCAGCGTCGCAGCTGGAAGTGCTCGAGGAGAAGCGGCTCGCGGCCGGCGAAGAGGCGGATGTGCATCCGCAGCCCCTCGGGCGTGCCGCGTTTTTCGTAAAGCTTGTGCGCGTCGCGCACGAGCATGCGCCGCTTCGCCACCGGCCAGTTGCGCTCCAGCGCCAGGCCGATCCATGACGCCAGCCAGTCGAGAAATCCGGCCGGCGTGGCCTCGGGGTCGAAGTACGCCGCCGCATCGCGCACGTTGTCCGAGATACCGTCGCGGATCGTGTCGAAGATCGAGAGGAAGCGGGCCACGAAATCGCGCGCCACCGCGTTTTCGCCGAACACTGCGGGGAGATACTGCATCGACGACGCACGCGGGAAGTGCACGCGCACTTTGCCGATCTCCGGCGTCACGCCACCGTTCCCGATCAGCGTCAGGCGCAGCCAGAGGTAACGTCCCGGTGGACTCTGAACGAGGCAATCCCATTCGCCCTCGCTGACCTGCGCGTCGTATTCGCGCGTTAGCCAGCGCGAGTCGGGGAGGCCGGCGATCTCTTCGTCCGTCTTCAGCGATTCCGAGCTGAACGTCTCGACGTAGATCTGCGCGCCGGCCGGCAGCGCGCGATGCAACCGCACGCGATGCCACTGGCAGCGATAGATCCGGCTGTCGAGCGCTTCAGAGACGAATGTCCCTTCGGTCTCGTAAGCCGCCTTCGCCTCCAGTGTGCAAATACGCTTGCGATCGGCCTCGGCGACGATCGGATTGCCGCGCGCGTCGAACGCCAGCCCGCCCGGCGCGGCGTCGACCGCACGTACAGGCCGCGCTTCGTCGCATCCGCTCGCAGTCGTGTAGACCGTTCGGTCCGCCAGATCGGCGATGCAGACGTTGCCGTTCGCGTCGACCGCGATGCCGGTGGGACAGAACGCGTCCTTCGCCTCATCGGCCACCGTAATCGTGCGGACCAGTTTTCCCTTCTCGTCGAAGACGACGACTTCCTTCTTACCCTCCTGGATGACGTAGAGGTTGCATTGCGCATCGACGGCTATGGCAGTCGGTTTGACGAGCGCTTCTACGACAGGCACCAGGTCATGTCGTCGTACACGCCAGACCACGCCGCCCGCGTAATCACTGATGAACACGCGGCAGTCCAGCGTGACCGCGACATCCCACGGCTCCCACTTCCGGCGGGTGATCACGCGCAGCAGCTTTAACGACGGCAGGAGGTAGACGAGCACGCGATCACCGTCGGTCACGAAGAGGTCGTCCGAGGGGGAGATCGCGATCCCGCGCGGCTTGTCGAGTAGCACGCACGGCAACGTCGTGAACTTGCCGGTGCAGGGATCAAAGCGTTTGATCGTTCTGCCGTCGATGACGTAGATCCGACCGTCCGCATCGACGGCCAGGCCGCTCGGATAGGTCAGTCCGCCGAACGAGCCGCCGGCGTCGACGAGCGGGCGGAGCGATCCCGGCTGGCGGCGGAGACGAAGGCGCGACTCCGCCAGCTCCAGCGTCGCAGTGAGCGACGCGGCCCGCCATCCGGCGAGCTCGTTGAGCAGCAGGCTCTCGCGTCCGTTACGCATACGCCACCCGGATGTCGTGCCCGTCAGTCCAGAGCAGTTCGCCGATGTTGATGGCCACGTCGCGGCAGAACGTCTGCCGTTCGCCGTCGAGCCAGATCAGCATCTGGTTCTCGCGAATGCGCACCACTCCTTCGACCTGCAGGAGCACGCGATAAACGCTCGAGTAAAAGATCTCGCCGCCGAACGGCCAGCCCAGTCCCTCGTCCCCTCCATTGATCGGATGGAAGTAGCGCGTCAGCGCGTCTTCGACCTGGCGTTTGACCTGAGAGAGATCGGCGCTGGCGGCGACGACGATGTCGGCCTCGATCAGCACCAGCCGGTAGGCCGGCGCGATCACACAGACCTCGGACGTCAGGAGTCGATGCTGATTGAGGTGCTCGCAGACGATGCGCCGCGTCGCTTCGCCGGGCGACGGTTTCGGCGAATCGCTGTCGGGCACGATCACCACCGTCACGACGCCCGGAATCGGTGCGGTGTTGAACTCGGGGTGATAGAGCGGCAGCGCTTTCGCGCGGCGGAGGCGCACACCCGGCGTAGCCATGGCCAGGTACTCGAAGTCCTCCGCCGTGACCGCGCGGTTCTTGCTCTTCAGAGCCATCGGCGCACGGAGCTTCGCGTCGTCGAGCCCTTCTTCATCCGATCCGCCGAGCGCGGCGCGCATGTTCGTCACCGACGCCACGCCGTCGACGCTGGTCTGCATCGCCGTGATCTGTCCCGCGCCGACGTTGCCCGCGCGTCCGCCGCCGGAGCGGTACTCGCGCGCGATCACGTTCGGCTCGCCGGTCGGATTGGCGGTCGGGATGCGACCGTGATCGCCGTCGCCGAAGAGGATCTCGCCGGTGGTGTGATTGCAGCGGAAGTGCATGTCGCCCGGACCCGAGGCGTAGAAGTCGTCGACTTCCTGCCAGAGCTCGAAGCCGAGTCCTTCGTCGATCTCCAGCCGCACGCTGGTGATCGTGACGACGCCGTTCTTCGTGACGGCGCGCTCGGCGCGGTCGCGATCGACGACGGGCGAGCTAGCGAGCGTGAACTTCTGTTCGGGACGGCCGTCGCTGTCGCCGAGGATCTCGTCGCGGATGGTGGTCGCCTGCCGCGCCGTGGTCGTGTTCGTGAGCGCTGCCTCGAGCTCCGGTGCTTTCTCATACGTCGGCGCGGTGAGGCGCGCGCGGATCCAGTAGAGCGCCGTCTTCACTTCACCAGCCGCGAGCTTCTTGAACTTCGATCCCGGTCCGGGGAAGAGAACGTGGCCGCTGCGCGTGAAGGCGCGCGTATCGTCTTTGTCGAGCTCGAAGTGCTGCCACACCGTGCCGGTCCAGTACTCCCATACGATCGTGGCGGGGAGCGGCATCGTGGACAGGTCGACGTCGCAGTGCGTGCTTCCTTTCTCTTCTTCGGTGCGGACGTAGAACATCAGGTTCACCTGCTGGTCGGTGAACTGCAGGGGCGAATCGAATCCAAGGTAGAGCGCGGCGTCCTTGCGCGCGCGCGGACCGAACGG
>DATLVW010000162.1:0-3756 GCA_035577085.1 Thermoanaerobaculia bacterium | reverse complement strand
CCGGATGACGAGGTGCTGAAGAAGTAGCGTGAAGCGGAGGACTAAGGACGTACGCGCGTCACGGATCGTGTCCAAGCCTTGACTTAAGCACTCTTCGGCAATCGCAGGGGAACCCCGGCGTCCAGCCGCGGACAACGTAGGTCGGACTCTCCAGTCCGACTCTCGTTCTGTCGGACTGGAGAGTCCGACCTACGTGAAAGCGGAGGACTCCGCTGGCCGAGGCAATGCGCGGAAAACACGACGAGCTGGCGGCGTGGATGAAGGCAAAGGGTGCCGTGCTGGGCGTGCAACCGGATGACGAGGTGCTGAAGAAGTAGCGTGAAGCGGAGGACTAAGGACGTACGCGCGTCACGGATCGTGTCCAAGCCTTGACTTAAGCACTCTTCGGCTCTGGCAGGGGAACGCTGGCGTCTAGCCGCGGACAACGTAGGTGAAAGCGGAGGACGCCGGCGTTCCGTCGCTTTACGTCAAGACCGTTGGGATGACCCGACAATCGACCTCGTCATTGCGGCGGAGGCCCGCACGGCGTGGTGTTCGTGAGCGGAACCGGAGTCACCGTGACCGTTGCACCATTCACGGCGACTTGCAGCCAGTGATAGTACGCGCCCGGACGGCCCTTGTCGGGGCAGCCCGAAAGCGGCGCGCCCCCGCCGCCCGTGACGACGAATCCTGTCTTGCTGGAGGTGCCTGCAACGGCCTGGTAGAAACGGTGATCGTGCGAGGCAAAGACGTAGACCACGTTCGGATTGGTGAGCGCGTTCACATAGTTGACGAAGGCCATGATCTTCTTGCCGTACTTCGTGCCGCTGTCCGCCGGGTCCGGGCGCATGGCGTGCGAGTTGTTGTCCTGCGTCGGACGGTGCATGAAGAGGAAGACATTCGTCCCCTTTGGCAGTTCGGCGATCTTCGCTTGTATGAGCGAGAGTTGCGTCGTGCTGACATACCCGTTGAAGCAGCCGCTGGGCTGAGAATCCTTCCCCGGGACCTCCTCGGTGTTGATGCCGATGAAAACAGAGTTCCCGTACTGGAACCAGCCGTTCGGCTGCTGGGAAACGGAAGCCGTGTAGTCGGCGAGCAGTTTGCCGTTGTCGTCGGGACCTTCTTTGCAGTCGCCGCTTACCTTTTTGTCCAGCTCATGGTTCCCCGGAACGTTGAACACCGGTACGCCGAGCTTGGCGAACAACGGCAGCACGAGCGGATACTGCGTTTTCGCGTCGGACGATTTCTTGCCCTTGATGATGTCGCCTCCCCAGAGCACGAATGCGGCGGGCGTCGTCTTCATGGCGTTCTGCATCGCCGGGATCAACGATTGAAACCCGGGCGACGGAGCGTCGCCGGAGTCGGGGCGGTTGTCGCCGCCGACGTAGAAGGTGAACTGAGTCGGATTGGCCGGAGTGCCGAGGGACCCGGTGCCGGACATTGGTGGAAGTGACGGGAGTGCGGCGGTGGCGGCGGCGAACAAGAGCGCTGTAAGCATGCTGGGGAGAGTCGCGAAAGAGGCAGATCCCTACCCTGCTTTCCAGCTTGATTGGGTGGCGCCAACGGATCCTGCGCCTATGATGGGCTCATGTCCCGACGCTTCAACTGGCAGCTCTGGTCCGGCTTCGCGCTCAGCATCGCGGCGTTCGTCAGCTACTTCGTTTTCTTTGCCCGCTTTCCGATCACGCGCGACATGCCGTGGGTATCGCTGATTCTCTTCGCCATCGCCATCGCGCTCCTCGTGATCGGACTGCGCCGCGCGACGGGACGCAGGATCGGCGCGTGGATCGTCACCACTCTCGGCATCCTCGTCTTCGCGCTCTTCTGCTTCGACATCTTCATCGGCGCGAAGTGGCTTCCGACCTCCTCGCACGCGCCGGCAATCGGCAGCAAGGCGCCCGATTTCGTCCTTCTCGACATCCATCGAAAGCCGGTTGCGCTTGCAGGACTCCTGACCGAGCCGGCGACGAAGGGCGTCCTCCTCATCTTCTATCGCGGCTACTGGTGACCGTTCTGCAACTCCGAGTTACGGGGTATTGAAGACCATCTCGCCGAGTTCCACGCTGCCGGCATCCAACCCGTTGCGATCAGCGTCGACACTCCCGAGGAGTCGCGCGATCTCGTGAAGAAAACCGGCTACACCTTTCCGCTTCTCTCCGATCCCAACACCGAGACCATCCGGCGATACGACCTCGTTCACAAGGGCGAGAGCCCGGGCGGACACGACATCGCACGCCCCGCCGAGTTCCTGGTCGACCGCAATGGCATCGTGCGCTGGCGCAACCTGACCGAGGATCTCCGCATTCGCGCGCGGCCGGAGCAGATGCTGGAGGCGGCGCGCGTCGTTCAGTGAGACACAAACTTACGGTTCGTCCAGAAACGACGCCACGATCGCATTCACCCACTCCGGCCGCTGGATGAACGTTCCGTGTCCCGTCCCCGGCAGAATGCAGAGCCGGGCGTCGGGCAACGCGCGATAGAGCGCGATCGTGTGATCGAGCTGGATGGCGTCGTGGTCGCCAACCATGACGAGCACTCTCCTGTGGAGTCCCGTCAGAAGCGCCGGACTCAACTCGTCTTTCGTTGGCGATGTCGCCCACAGGTGATTGAGCCTCGCATCGCGTGTCGCCGGCGACTCCACATCCCTGGCGCGCATCTGCCGCAGGTCGTCCGCCAGATACCCCTCGGGCGAAAAGTTCGCGCCACTGACCACGACGCGCCGCACGAGCTCCGGATGTTGCACCGCAAGGATGAGCGCCACGATCCCGCCGTCGCTCCAGCCGACGACGTCGACATCCTTGAGCTTGAGTTTGACGAGTAGCGCAGCCGTGTCGCTGGCCATGCGTGCATACGTGAACGGACCTTTGACATCAGGCGTATGCCCATGGCCGATCTGCTCCGGCGCGATGACCGAATGTGTCTTCGCAAAGACATCGAGCTGCTTCGCGAACGAGCCGTGGATCGTGTTGCCGCCGCCATGCAGCAATAGCAGCGGCCGCCCCGAGCCGCTCGTCTCGTAGTACATGCGATGCCCATTCACCTCGGCCCAATGACCCGGTTCTTCGGCAAAGGCGGAGGCAGCAACAAGCAACAGCAAAGCTACGTGCAATCTCATGCGCAGCAGTTTCACACGTTTCATGCACAGACAAGAGTGGCCGTACCCAGCGTCTGCTTCAAAGCGGAGGTTATGTGGCACAGACACTCTTGTCTGTGCTTCAGAAGTTCAGAACCGAACCCCCAAAGACATCCGCACGGTTCGTGGCGTCTGGTACGCAAGGTTGTTCAGCGGCGTGCCGAAGTTTGACGCCATCTGATAGTTCGCGCCCATCGCCGTGCATGCCGCGGCCGATGCGCCCGTCGGACACTGCACCGGTGTCGTCTTCGCCGGATTGAACGGCAGGAACGTCGCGGATGTCGCAGCGGTCGTGACCGTCGTGCTGAGACGCTGCGGATCGAAGATCGCGGCATTGTTGAAAGAATTGAGCAGATCGCCCTGCGCGAAAAACTCGACCGTCGAGACGCGCACGCTGTAGCGCAGCGCGAGATCCGTCGAGCGCGTTGCCTCCGTGCGAAGCTCGCCGCGGCCGCTGAAGTAGTACAGACCGTTGGGCACTGATGCGTAGCCGAAGTTCGCGGGTGCGCCGGGGTAGCGAGTCAGGTTGATTGCGCCGGCGATCGAGTACGGCATCCCTGATTCGTAGCTCTGAAGGACTGTCGCTTCGAGCGAACCAGCCGGCAGCGGCAGACGATAACCGGCCCAGGCGCGGACGCGATGAC
>DATLVW010000161.1:0-14494 GCA_035577085.1 Thermoanaerobaculia bacterium | reverse complement strand
GAGCGTGAAGTTCTCGGCGCAGAGAGAACAGGGATTGGGAGTTGCGGCCAGCACCAATGGACGGCTGACGCCGGCGGCATATCCGAATTCGATCGGATCGCCATTCAAATTCTTCTCCGCGATGAGATTCCCGGCAAAGTTCCATCCGCGCCGGTTGCTGGAAAGAATCAGCTTCGCCTCCACCTCGCGTTTCTTCTCATGACGCAAATCCTCGGCCGGCTCCAACAGATCGCGAAACGAATCGAAGCCGACGACCTCTTTGAGGATCTTGTCCGCGCCGGTGATGTCCTCGTACTCGACATACAGCACAGGATTGATTGCGTGCTCCTTCATCAGGAGACGAAAGCGGTTCTCGAATCGATAGCCGGTGAACGAGGCGCTCTCAGGCCGCGTCTTCTGCCCGTCCAGATACAACTCAGACGTCCACCAACCGTTCACCCCATACTCCAACTCGAGCGAAGAGGCGAGGAAGTGCTTCGCGCCGCCTTTGGGATTGCCGAGAACCGGATTGAGCGCCACCTCCAGACTCCCGGGCTCCTCCATGTGATGCGTGTAGGTGATGAAGTAGGGGTTCTCCTGAGCGATGCCGAGGCGCGCGGCTCCGATGAAAACGATAAAGAGCAGGGAGATTCTCAGATGTGTGGAGTTCCTGTTGGTGGGCAAGCGGTCTTCCTTCGAGGCGTAGCTTGAGACTGAGTCTCAGTTGCATACACAGTCTACACACCGCGGGAGATCGCGTCAATCGTGCCGAGGTCTTGAACCAGAGTCGCAGAGGGCACAGAGGTTATTCGTGTGCTCTGCGTCTCTGTGGTTCTGTGAAGCGAAGGTCCTACGGCGGAATCGCCCCAAGTTGCTGCATGAGACTGAGCTTGTCGTGCACTGACCCCATGTTCGGTTCGTGAGTCCGCTGGTCCGGGACCGTCGGAAAGGGAAAGCGCGTCAACCGTCCGTCACACTAGCAGAGTAGCCCAATCTACCCGATTCAGGAGCACGCCATGCCCACCCAGCGCATCGACATGCACACACACGTCTTCAACGTTCGGTACCTTCCGGTGGAGGGGATCATCCGCTCGCGTGGTGTCCCGGACCTGATTGCAAAGGGATTGGCGAAAGTTCTCAACGCGCGGACCGGCGACGACATCGAGCCCTCGGCACCGCTTTTCGCCGCTGCGGTAGCTGCCGATGCTCAGGGTGCGGATGAGTTGCCTGCGGTCCACGCGCAAACCTCCGGGGAGGCGATCGATCAACTGGCTTCCGGAACGCCGAAGGAGCTGATCGACGATCCCGATGTTCGCGCGGCGCTCGATCATCCCGACGTTCGCGTCGCTCTTGCGGCGATGCAAGGTCTTCATGTGGGCGAGTTGCAAGCATTGGCCATGAATCATGTCGAGAGCGCCGATGTTGAGCCGCAATTTGCGGCTCTCTACGGGCAACTCTCGCGCATGGAGCCGGCGTCCGGAATCTTCGAGACCGGCGCCGAGTACTTGCGCTGGTTCAATTTTCTGACACACAGCGAGCGGGTCATCATGCAGACGCTGCTCGCTACCTACGGCGATGACGTTCACCTGTTCATTCACCACATGATGGACATGGAGGCTTACTACCATCATGGACGCTGCTACTACGACTTCGTGAATGACCAATTGCCTCGAATGCGCCGGCTTGTCAACGCGTCTGGTGGCCGTCTGCTGACCTTCGTCGCGTACAGTCCGGATCGTCCGAACGATCTGAACGTCGTGCGCCGCGCACTTGACGACACGGATGCCGTGGGCGTGAAGTTCTATCCTCCGAATGGGTACCGGCCCGACGAGGCGCGCCACGATGCTCTCTACACGGAGCTCGTCCACCGCGACGCACCGCTTTTCGCACACTGCACGCCCACCGGGATGGAGGCCACTCCCGGTAGCGGCGCTAACTCCAACCCGACTTACTGGGCGAATGTGCTAGGCAGGTTCCCGAGCCTGCGCCTCTGCCTCGGTCACGCCGGCGGCGATGAGCCGTGGTTCGGGCTCGCGCCGTGGGATGGCTCCTACGCTGCCCAGGCAGTCGCACTTGCGACGCGCTACGACAATGTCTATCTCGAATTCGGCTATCACGATCACATCCTTGATCCCGCCGTGCGCGAGGGATTCATCGCTCGTCTTTCCGGGCTTATCGCTGCGAACGCGGGACTCGAGAAGAAGATCATGTACGGGACCGACTGGCACATGATCGAGAAGATCAATAACCACCAGGAGTATTTTCACGATTTCGCTGCCGCTTTCGCGGATCCGCGTCTCTCGTCATATTCGGACGCTTTCTTTTACACGAATGCGGTCTCCTACTTGCGGCTGCCGCAGTTCCGCGATTCGCGCGCTGCCATCAACGGAGTCGATGATCCCGTCGTCGGTAACCTTGATCGCGTGATCGCGGTGGCCGAGCAGATGGGAATCGACCACAATCCGTAGCCAAGCCGAACACCACGAAGCGTTCAGGGCGATTCTGTTGCTGTTCCACATTCGTGAGGATGGAGCCCAGACAGATGATCCCTCCTCATCTGCCTCCATCTGCGTCATCTGCGGATACGTACCTTCCGTCTCACCCCTCGTCCTAACGCGCGGTCCATGCGGCGCACGCGTTCCTTCAATGCTTCATCGTCCGAGGTGCGAGCCAGCCCGCGGGCTTCGCGGAAAATGGTCATCGCTTCGGCGAGCGTTTTCTTTGCCTTGGTCTCGATCCTCGACAAGAGTGAACCTTTCACCCGCTGGAGCATCGAGCCGGCGTGCACCATCGCCGCGATGATCATCAGCTCTCCCTCGAGCTCGTCCGCAAGGATGTTTGGGTCTTTTAACGGATCGATTGGGCGCATCTTTCCGGAGCGCAGGTCTGCGATCCAGCGGCGGATGACTGCCGGGGTCACTTTGCGCGCGCGGCGGCTCATTGGCCCCGGTGGCGGGGGCGCAGTCGCGGCGAGATCGTTGATCGCGGATCCGATGGCCTGCAGCGCCGCCATGTAGCGGGCCGCCTCTTCTTCGTACGGGTTCTTCATGACGTTCTCCATAGTCGTCGACGAAAGCAAAGAAAAGCACCGGGCGCGCGTACTGCGCGCCCGGTGCACCTCTATGCACTACTACGAATCGAGGTGTTGCGACGTTACGACGACAGGCGGCTCTTGGGGCGCCGGCGTGGCCGGTTTTTTCCGGCGGCCGAGGCTCCTCAGACGCTTGATCTCCTCCACGTGCGGAAGCAGGCTGGCGTTGCTTGGATCGCGCACCAACTGCTGGCTGATGACATAGGCCTGCACGGAAAGAAGACCGACGCGCTGGCGGCGGATGAGGTTCGCTCCGGAGATGCCTTTGAGCATCGCGCGCAGCTCATCCTCGACCGCGATCCAGCGGTTCGCGTCCTCGGCCATTTGCCGCGCCTCGTCGACGGGTTGTCCGAGGACCTGCTGCACGCCGTCGGAGGCGCCGAGGGCGTTGATCGACGCCTGCACCACATCGTTCGGAAGTGCCGCGTGAGCGCGCAGGGCGATCCGTTGCTGCTTCGTCAGTGGGGTGACTTCGCCGATCTGTTGCCGTAAGGCGCGCAACTGTGCAACCACTTCGTCCGGCGAAAGCGCCGGTGTTGCTCCCGCCTCCGTGGCGGGGTTCTTCGGGGGTTGTGTAATCTCAGACATGATGATGGTTCCTTCTGCCCTTTCGGGGCGGTGTATGGCTGGAAGGTCGTGCACATAGCAGGCGGCCTTCCGGCTGGAGCGGACGGCTACGCGCCGCCGTTTCCGGGTTGTCGTATCCCGAGTCCGGCCGGACCTCGGGCGCCTCACGGCAGGAGGAGCGCAGCTCGACTCCCGCAGGGACGCGATGGCCGGCACTCAAGCACTATCGCGTCCATTGGCCGCCGGGGCCGGTCCACTGCGACCAAAAGCCCCTAACTGTGAAGCGAAGGCGGACATCACCAACGCTTCTGTACCTTAGACGCAGGTGGTCTGCGGAAAAAGGGGGTACAAATGTTACAAATCTGTTAAATGTCTAGGTAAAAAATGCCGATACGCGTGATTCTTGGCGGAACAATGGCGAGTTTTCGGTGGATGAACGCGATTTTCCGCAGAAAAACGGGACAACACGGGGGATGAACACGATTTTCGGCGGTCAAACGCGATGGACGCCGGTCAAACGCGACAGAACAGCGGTCAAACGCGATGGGACAGTGGTCAAACGCGATGGCACGCCGGTCAAGCGCGACGGCACGCTCATCAAACGCGACAGCACGCCGGTCAAGCGCGACAACACGCTGGTAAAACGCGACAGCACGCCTGAAAAACGCGTCAGCACCCCCGGTCAAGCGCGACAGTACGCCGGATAAACGCGACAGCACGGCGGATAAACGCGACAGCACGCCGGTCAAACGCGACAGCACGCCGGATGAACACGACCGCACGCCGGATGAACACGACAGCACGGCTGATGAACGCGTCAACACGACGGATGAACACGATTTTCGTCGAAAAAACGCGTCAGCACGGCGGATGAGCGCGACGGCACAGCGGGTGGTCCTGGTAGTCCGTGTACCCCGCTTGTCCGCCTGCCGGTTCCGTCGACAGGGATAGCTTGCGTCGCGGGCTGTCCAAGGTCGTCAAATCCACTGCGACCGGTTCTGGATGCCGGATCCGCGCAACAGCAAAGGAGTGCGGGCGTCTTCGCCCGCGGCCATCGAGGCGTCCCGCCTCGGTGGTTGGATCGGGAGGTTATGCCCGGGACTGGGACGGTGTACGAGCGAGCAGCCACTCACTTTTCCCGACTGTCACGGATCGCGCTGACGATCTGTTCGCGTTTCAGACCGAGGTCGGCGCCTTCGACGTCGAAGGGGGAGCGGGACCCTTGCTCGGGTGGTCCGAAAAGCATTCCGGAGCCGCGGAGTCGTTCCCACGGCCTGGCTTTGACTCGCGAATCGGCGGCAGCGGGAAGGAGTCGTGCAACCACAACTCCTCGCCGCGTGATCTCGACGACCTTTCGATCGCGCTCGGCCTCCCGAAGGATCTCAAGGCATCGCGCCCTAAACTCGGTTACTGAAACGGTCATTTCAAGAATGATATCGCGGCAACGGACGCCAACATCGAGAGCTAACGATCTTTGCCATGGTTACGCGAGCATCAGCGTAGCCCTCTCGAGATCGGCATCAAGATCCGCGTCCGTGTTCGCATGCTCTCTGGCGTACGTCTCAATGTCCCCCGCGAGCCGGCTCCGGCGACGTTCTTCGAGCCAATGGCTGATCGCTTCCCGTGCCAGCGTCGTTGCCGGCCGATGGGCCCTGTTCGACTCACTTTTCAACTGGTCGTACGTCTCTTCGGGCAATGGCACTCGAAGGTTGCGGATGGTTTGACGTGTCATGAATCGCTCCTGTATTTCGTTGTGTCATTTCAAGAACGATGCGACGCAACGTGAATGCACCGGACTCCGCCTCCGAAAACGCGACTTCGGTGCCTTTCATCGAAAGGGTCGGCCGTCACTGTTATCCTTGCAGATGTCCAGAACGATTGAGGCAGAGTACCTCGCTGATGAGAACGTGCTCAAACTTGGAGAGCCTCTCATCGGTGTGCTCGATCATGCCAAACTGGCTGTCGAGATCAGGGACCTCTCGTCCGGGCCGGATTCTCAGCCGTGGATGCAGCTAGCCGGTTCTCTCGACGCTCATTCCGCGCGGAAGATTGCTCGTGCTATGAACGAGGCGTTCGGGAGAGAGTAATCCTCCGTCCGCTCGGTTCCCGCCCTCCCCTGCGTTACAATCCTCATCCCACCGATGGACGGCCTTCCTGCCGGCCTCGTAATGTTCGAAGGAGCAACACATTCGCATGACTGCAACACTGGAAGTTACGCATTCGTTTGAGGCGTCCCGCGCGGCGGGGCGGGAGCCGTACAAGGTTCGGGATCTGTCGCTGGCCGCGCTTGGGCGCAACGAGATGAGGCTGGCGGAGCATGAGATGCCTGGACTGATGGCGGTTCGGGAGAAGTATGGGAAGTCGAAGCCGCTGGCGGGGGCGCGGGTCATGGGGTCGTTGCACATGACCGTGCAGACCGGCGTGCTCATCGAGACTCTGGCCATCCTCGGCGCCGATGTGCGCTGGGTCAGCTGCAACATCTTTTCGACGCAGGATCATGCGGCGGCGGCGGTTGTCGTCGGGCGGCCGGAATCGGGCGGGACGACGGACGATCCGCGCGGCGTGCCCGTCTTCGCCTGGAAGGGCGAGACGCTCGAGGAGTATTGGTGGTGTACCTCCGAGGCGCTGTTGTGGCCGGATGGCGGCGGGCCGAACCTCATCGTCGATGATGGCGGCGATGCCACGCTTCTTGTGCACAAGGGCGCTGAGTTCGAAGGGAAGGGACACGTTCCGGAGTTCAATCCTGCGGACGATCCGGAGGAGTGGGGCGTCATCCTCGATCTTCTTCGTGCCGAGGCGAAGGGCAATCCGAAGCGCTGGACGAAAGTCGCTGCCGACATCAAGGGTGTGTCCGAGGAGACGACGACGGGCGTACACAGGCTCTATCAGATGATGGAGGCGGGCGATCTGCTCTTCCCGGCCATCAACGTCAACGACTCGGTCACCAAGTCGAAGTTCGACAACATCTATGGATGCCGCCACTCCGTCGTCGACGGCCTCAATCGCGCCACCGACGTCATGATCGCCGGCAAGCTGTCGGTCGTCTGCGGTTACGGCGAAGTGGGCAAAGGTTGCGCACAGGCGTTGCGCGGCCAGGGTGCACGCGTCGTCGTCACCGAGATCGACCCGATCTGCGCGCTGCAGGCGGCCATGGAAGGGTTCGAAGTGCGGACGCTGGAGTCAGTCGTCGAGCGCGCCGACATCTTCGTCACCGCCACCGGCAACAAGAACGTCATCACCGCCGATCACATGTCGCGGATGAAGAACAAGGCCATCGTCAGCAACATCGGCCACTTCGACAACGAGATCGACATGGCGGGGCTGAAGAAGTTCGCCGGCGTCGAGCGGGTGACGATCAAGCCGCAGTACGACGAGTGGGTCTTCCCGGACGGCCACAGCGTGCTGATCCTCGCTGAGGGGCGACTGATGAACCTCGGGTGCGCGACAGGGCATCCGTCGTTCGTGATGTCGGCGTCATTCACGAACCAGGTGCTGGCGCAGCTCGCGCTCTGGCAGAACAAGGGCGAGTATCAGAAGAAGGTGTACGTGCTGCCGAAGAAGCTCGACGAAGAAGTGGCGCGGCTGCATCTCGCGCACCTCGGCGTCGAGCTGACGAAGCTGTCGGCCGAGCAGTCAAAGTATCTTGGGACGCCTCCGGAAGGGCCGTATAAGGCGGATCACTATCGGTATTGAGGTTCGTTTCGAAAAGCATTTCACGCGGAGACGCGGGGAGAAGAGCAGAGACAAGAGACAGAGATCAGAGACCAGAGATCAGAGACGTGATCTCCATCTCTAGTCTCTGATCTCTTGTCTCTGATCTCAGGACCACTCCGCGTCTCCGAGTTTCTTTTTGCTCATTGAAAGCGGGTGACCACGAAGGCGATGTCGTCGCGCATCTCCTCGGTCGCGGCGAACGTGGAGACGTCCTCGTAGATTTGATCGTAGAGCGTGTTGAGGTCCGCGTCGCCTGAGTTGTTCAACAGCGCGACGATGCGATCGATGGAGTAGAACTCGCCCGACTCGTTGCGGCGATCGGTCAGACCGTCGGTGTGGACGAAGAGCGTGTCGCCGGGCGCGACCTGCAGGCGTTGCTCTTCGAAGACCATCGAGGGCATCGCGCCGAGGAGGTGGCTGGCCGACTCGTGGATCTGGGTCTGGCCGCTGCTGCGCTTGAACAGCAGAAACGGCGGATGCGCGGCGTTCGAATAGACGAGATTGCCGGCGGCGTCGATGCGAAAGAGCTGCGCGGTGGCGAACTGCGTCGGAAGCGAAACGCTGAAGAGGAAGTCGTTGAGACTGGCCATGAACGACGACAGCGGCTTGAGCGCGTCAGCCTCGGTGTGGATATAGCTCTTGAGCAATGCGACGAGGATCGAGGCCGGAAGTCCGTGCCCTGACACGTCCGCGACGAAGAGGTACATCAACTCGTCCTGCAGGAAGTAGTCGTAGAAATCGCCGGAGAGCGTTTCGCTGGGAATGTAGGCGGAGCGGATCTCGATGTGCGGTCCGCGGAACGTGCCGTTCGGAACGAGCGCTTCCTGAACGCGGCGGGCGATCTGCAGGTCGCGTGTGATCTGCTGATTCAATTTGCGGAGCTGGTCCTGGTAACGCTTGACGCGCAACAACGCCCGGAGGCGCGCCAGCAGCACCTCGGTATCGGAGCCTTTGGTGACGAAATCATCGGCACCGGCTTCGAGCCCTTCCACGACCGTCTGCGACGTATCGGCACCCGTCAGCATCAGCACCGGAATCGTCTGCAGCAGCGGATCGGCCTTGATACGGCGCGTGACTTCGAAGCCGTCCATGATCGGCATGCGATAGTCGACGATGAAGGCGGCAGGGGTGATGGCCTGGGCAAGCGCCAGTCCCTCTTCGCCGGATGTCGCCGCCGAGACGTCGAAACCGCGGCGTTCCAGAAAGCGGCGCGTCACCTCCAGATCGTTCGTGCTGTCGTCGATCAGAACGATCCGCTCACGCGCAGGGGTGGAGGTCACGGCGGGATTCTACATTCCGGGAGGGGGAGAAAACCTTTCACCACCGAGGCACAGAGGACACAGAGGTTTCTCGGTGTCCTCTGTATCTCGGTGGTCGCCTTGCTGTGGCAGCGATGGAGGTCGTGTTACAACCTCGTCACGTCGCTGGTTTTGGCCCAACTTTCGGGCGCATCGGTCGTCTTAGGTTATGTGAGACGAACGGCGGCGCTCCTCCTTCTACCTTCTCTGGTACTGGCCTGTCACCTTCCCGAGAATCCGAAACGCGCTGCGATCCGGGCGATTACAACGTTCGTTCTCGAGTCCGCGATCGATCTGCAGGGCCGGACCGTGCTGACGCAAAGCAGCACGCGTCCGGCTCTGCAGTCGACGCCAGTGCGCGCGTCCGCGACGCCCGCCAATACCGCGCCGAAGGTGAGAGTCTGCACGAGGCGCGTCGTTGCAGCGCCGATTCCCGCGTTCGTCGCACGCTGCCGGCCGATGACCGCGTCCGGCTCCGATTCGGAATCTACGGCGCGCCCATTCCCGACATCTTGAACGCCACCGGGATGAGCACGAAGAGCTGCACCGCGTCGAAGATGCCGTGCGCGATGATGCCTGGGATCAGGTTCTTCGTCCGGTAAAACGTGAAGCCGATGATCAGCGAGATCACGGCCACGCCGATCAGCAGCAGGGGCTGCCCGAGGCCGGAGTGGGCGAGGGCGAAAAGGGCAGTCGAGGCGATGACGCCGATCCTCTTCTGCAGCCACCCGCGGAAGAATGCCTCCTCGACCGTCATCGCGGAAAGGACGATGGTCGCCTTTTTCCACAATGGCAACGCCGCCATCCAGCCGATCATCGGCGACGGTGCCGGATGTTTCGGGATGAGTCCCGACGCCATGAGAAGCAACGCGATGATCAGAGCGACGGAGAGCGTGACGGCCCAGCCACCGACGCCGACCGCAAATCCGGTCAGGATCGCATCGCCGTTGCCGCGCCGCGGAATGCTGAAAAACTCGCCGAGCGGCGGACGCTTCGTGAGGAGCCACCAGCCGGCGAGGAAGACGATCAGAATCGCGTGCAGGCCGAAGAGCGAGTAAAACGGAACGCGCGACAAGTCTCGCGCCGTCGGTACCCGCAGCGATGCGCCGACGACCAGCGTGCTCAGCCCGAACATGAGCAGCGCCAGCCATAAGTAGGCGACGACTTTGGTCACGTTCGACGAAAAGTGATCGCTCGAAAAGAGACGATAGCGCTCGTTCATCACGATCATCGCGACGTAAATGATGGCGATGAAGAGAAGGGGCAGCAGGTAATGGCTCATCTGGCGCGCAAAGTGTAATCGATGCGCTGCGCGCGTTGTCGGTTGTCGGTTAGATGCGCTTCGCGCGTTGTCAGAAGAAAGTCGAGATCGATACAGTGCTTGAGTATCCCGCAACGGTATCAATACGTCTCGGCTGACAACGCGCGAAGCGCAATCACCCGACACCCGACAACGCGCGTAGCGCAAAACGCTATCCCTTCATCGCGGCCATGATCCCCTCCACGTCCTCGGCTGATTCGAAGAAGTGATCCGGATTTTCTGCGCGCAATGTATCCGCGGACGTCTTCCCGGACGCGATCGCGATCGTCGTGGCGCCGTGGGGGATGCCGCAACGGACGTCGTAGATGGAGTCGCCGATGATGACGACGTTCCCTCCGTCGAAGGCATGGCCGGTCCTGTCGGCTGCACGCGTGGCGGCGATCGGCGGTAACTCTTCGCGGCGCGGCGAGTCGCTGCCGAAGGCGCCGAACGCGAAAGTGTCGTTCAATCCGATGGCACCGAGCTTGAGACGCGCGCCCGGCTCGATGTTGCCGGTGAGAAGTGCCACAGTCAGATGGTCGTCAGCGCAAACCGCGTCGAGCAGCGCGCGGATGCCGGGCAGCATGCGGACGCGGCCAGGCGCGTTGCGCGCGAGGCCGCCGAGGTAGTGCTGCCAGAAGAGAGGGAGCTGGGAATCGATGTCACCATCGGTGCGTGCGTCGTCGTGCAGAATCATGCGCACGATCTGCGGATCGGTGCGGCCGGAGAAGTCGTAGCGGCGCAGATCGCCGCGAAATCCGTAGACGTCCGCCAGTGCCGTCGCGAAGGCTTCGCGGGAAGCGCCTTGGTCACTGATGAGTGTGCCGTCGATGTCGAATAGAACGAGTTTGCGCATCGGAGTGACAGAGTACACTTCGCGCGCCTTCTATGAAGAAAACGTCTCTGGCCGTCCTTTTCCTCACGGTTTTCATCGACCTCATCGGATTCGGGATGGTGATCCCGTTCCTCTCGTTCTACGCCCGCGAATACGGCGCAAACGGGACGACGGTGGGGATGGTGGTCGGCATCTACTCGATCATGCAGTTCTTTTTCGCGCCGGTGTGGGGGCGCCTCTCGGACCGCATCGGGCGACGTCCGGTGATTCTCATCAGCCTCACCGCGAGCTGCATCGGCTACTTCCTTTTTGCGTTCTCGCGCGGCCTGACACTGCTCTTCCTCTCGCGCATCATCGCCGGCGCGGGCGGCGCGAACATCGGCACAGCACAGGCCTACATCGCCGACAAGACCACGCCCGAGAATCGCGCGAAAGGGATGGGGATCATCGGCGCTGCGTTCGGGATGGGCTTCATCTTCGGACCACCGCTCAGCGGAGTGTTGTCGTACATCGGGACGAGCCACGGCATGGCAGGTAATCTCCTTCCGGGAGCTGTTGCCGGCTCGCTTTCGCTCATTGCGCTGATGATTGCCTTCTTCGTACTCGGCGAGTCGAAACCGCCGGACTTGCAGCCACGCAGCGGAATCCCGCCGCAGTTCGACAAGCGTGTTTGGCGTGGGCTGGCCACGCACGGGTTGCTGCTGGCGATCATCGCGACGATCTTCATCACGCTGCTCGCGGTGGCGGGCATGGAGACCAGCGTCACGCTGCACGCGCGCGATCGATTCCATTTCAGGCAGCCCGATCTGTCGTGGTTCTTTCTTTTCATGGGCGTGATCGTGGCCGGCATTCAGGGAGGCTTGATCGGGAAGCTGGCCAAGCGCTTCGGCGAGAAGGCGCTCATTGCCGCCGGCGCCGCATCGTTCACGATCGGACTGGCCTTCGTTCCCCTCGTCTGGCGCGTGCCGCTGTTGTACGTGGTCGCGTTTTTCATCGCCGTCGGCCAGGGGCTGACCTATCCGTCGCTCACGTCGTTGCTGACGAAAGCATCGCCGTCGAGCGAGCATGGAACCATGCTCGGACTCGCCTCCGGCATCGGCTCGCTGGCGCGATTCATCGGTCCGATCTGGTGCGGATTCCTCTACGATCTGGCCCAGGCGCGCGGCGCGTTTTACGGCAGCGCGGTCTTGACGGCGATCGCGTTCGTCATCGCGCTGCGAATGCGAAAGCAGCCGTTGCTCGTCGATCATGCAACCAGCGCGGCAGGTTAAACTTCGCCTCATGTCGATCCTCAAAGTCAGCCGCCTCGGGCACCCCGTCTTGCGGCTCAAATCCTCCGACGTCGAAGTCGCCGACATCAAGGCGGGCAAGTTCCGCGCGCTGATCGACGACATGATCGAGACGATGCACGAATACGAAGGCGTCGGACTGGCCGGTCCGCAAGTTCACCTTCCGCTGCGCATCTTCGTGTTCGAGGTGCAGGAGAAAGTTGCCAAACGCCGCGGCATCTCGAAGGTCGGCGCCGGCGTCTTCTTCAACGCGACGTACGAGCCGATCGGCGACGATACGATCACCGACTGGGAAGGCTGCCTAAGCGTCCCCTTCCTCGGCGGCGAGACTCCGCGCTACAAACGCGTCCGTCTCCGCGGCCTCGACCACGAAGGCAATCCAGCCGAGCTGGAAGTGTCCGACTTCACCGCCCGCATCTTTCAACACGAGATCGACCACACCGACGGCCACGTCTACCTCGACCGGATGCCGGATCTGACGACGCTGGGATATACGGTGGTGTTGTAAGAAACAAACCGAATTAGCTCTGCAGTCGCATTTCTTACTCACCCATCCCGCCTTACTTTTCCAATCGCGCGCCTTCTCCCCCACGCTTCTTGTGGGGGAGAAGGTGGCGAAGCCGGATGAGGGGGCGTTTGACTGTTGCGACAACGTTGCCGAAGCGATGGCGTTCACGTTTCCGAGAACTTCGAGCCCGTCGATTGCTACACCCCCCTCATCCGTCCTTCGGCGCTCGATTGAAGATTGCTCCAGGAAAAAGAGAGGTTTACAGCGCACTCGGTCCTCTCACTTCCGATCTTCCTCTTCCATGTGCCGCTTCACGACGAAACTCGCGATCGCCGCGCTGTAGAGGCCCAGCGTTCCGATTCCGACGAGCATGAGTCCAACCGCGATCAAGCGGCCGCCGGTCGTGATCGGGTAGATATCGCCGTACCCGACAGTCGTTACTGTGACGATTGCCCACCAGAAGCTGTCCGCAACGGTATGCACATTCGGGTTCGTGCCGTGTTCGAAATAGTGGAACGAAAGCGCAGCCGCGGAGACTAGCGCGACAACGGACGTCGAGATTTCGATGAGCCATGCTCCGTGAATGAACGCGTGCGAGTCTTTGATGAGAACGCGTACTCTGGCGGTCAGCCGTACGAGACGGAGCAGCCGGATGACGCGTATGGTGCGAAGCAGGGGCAGCCCCCGCAACGCCCTTGCCGCGTGACCAGTAATCGGGATCGCCGCAAGCAGCTCCCACCAGAAACGACGGAAAAACTGCCGCCGATTGTCGGCCTTCGCAAGCCGGATGAGGAACTCACCGAGGAATACCAACGCGATGGCGAGGTCGATTCGTTGGATCCACGCCATCTGTTCTTGCGAAGCATCGGAGACGAGCTCGAAGACGAGGAGCGAGCAACTCGCCAACGCGAGAAGAACGATGAGGATCTCGTTGCGAATCGCAGCGCGGTGCGTGTCCATCAGCCACCGACGGCCTGATCAGACTTGTCGTAGCCGATGATGTCCGCAAGGAGATCCGTGACGATCATTGACGTGTGTGACTCATTCACGTCTCGCGACTTGGCCGAGGACAGAATCGGGCCGAACCGCTTTAATCCGGCGGACAATCGTTCTGCCACGCGACCGGGGATCGCCATCGTCATTCTCCTTGTGCATCAGCTTTCGCGGATGACTGAAGGAAAGACGGGATCCCTGGCGTTTTGTGGCGTCGAGTCTCTTTTGCACTCGAGCGAATCGGCTGCTGCCCCCATCTGACGGGGGTCGTTCAATCGCTCTTGCGGCTGCTCAGCCTTTCACCACTTCCCCAAACGCCTTCACGAACGCCTGCATCTGATCCGGCTTGCCGATCGTGACGCGCATGTGTTGCGGCAGCGCAGGGAACAGGCGGCCGACGTGGACGCCGTGTGTGTGCATCGCGGCGAGCAGCGGCCGTACATCGCGGCGGACGTTGATCATGATGAAGTTCGTTTCGGACGGGATGATCTCGTAGCCGAGGTTCTTGAGCGATGCCACGACGTCCGCCTTCGTCGCGGCATTTCGTTTGCTGCCATCGATGACGTGTTGCCGGTCGCCGAGGGAGGCCTGGGCGGCGGCGATGGCCATGATGTTCATCGAGTCCCAGGCTTGTTGTGCGGCGAGCTGTTTGATCAGCTCACGCGAGCTGACTGCATAGCCGCAGCGCAATCCGGCCATGCCGTAGATCTTGGAGAACGTGCGCGCCACGATCAGATTCGGCCTCGATGCAATCAACGGGATCACGCTCTCGTAGTCGGCGCTGCTGGCGTAGTGAAAGTACGCCTCGTCGACCAGAATCGCCGTGGTCGACGGGACGCTCGTCAGGAAACTACGCAGGGCCGCGCGTGGCGTAACGCTGCCGGTCGGATTGTTCGGATTGCAGATGTAGATCAAACCTG
>DATLVW010000160.1:0-2873 GCA_035577085.1 Thermoanaerobaculia bacterium | reverse complement strand
CAGGTGTCGACCCACGGCTCACGGCCCAGCAGTTGCGACCATCGATCAGGTGACAGAGATCGGCCCGTCTCTTTGCAGATCGCACCCGCGACGCGAAGAGGATCGTCGTCGACGGAAGCGACATCACCCGCGGGGCCGACTACCGTCAGTGTACGCTCGCCCGGCCGGAACGCGATCAACGGCTTGCTGTCGGCTGGCGCCTCGTACGTGATCTGCTTCGACGCTAAGTCATAGAGCAGCACGCGATAGCCGACCTGATCGCCGCAGACAAGGCCGAGACGCTGGTGATCGTCGCTGAAGGCCAGCTGGCTGACCGTGCCCGTCTCCTTGAATGAAGCGACTTCGCTCCGGTGGCTGAGATCGTGAACCGCTACACGCCCCCCGGAAACGACGGCGAGGACCTTTGCGTCGGACGAGAGCAACGCCGCCCCTGCTCCGGCAATGGGTTCCGATTTTTTTCTGACAGTGTCCCGAAGATACACCTTGCCGCCCGACGCATACGCGACCCAATGCGCGTCGAAGCTCGACGACAACGAACGTGCCTCGGCGGGCAAATTGAAGTCATCGATCAGCTTTCCTGCGGGATCCATCACGGTGATCCGCACGCCAGTGAAACGTACGGGCTTGTGCTCCATATGGTCGGCCTCGGTCACGAGCGAGCCGTTGCCGGCATAAACGACGTCCCATGCATCGCGCGTCGGATCGGGATACAGGTTCGGCAATTGTCCCCGGTGAGGACGTCGTACGTGTCAGTGTGCTTCGGAAAACCGACTGTCAAACGGTGTCCGCCGGCGTCAAGAGCGACCGGCGGTTGAGAATCGTCGGCGGGATCGTCATCGTCGCTCTCGAGGGGAAAGTACTTGCGGAACACATCGGCACCTCTCGCCAGGTCGCGAACGATCACCGTGCGATCGCGCCACAAAACGACCCGGCTCCCCGTTGAATCGATGCCCGCCGGATAACCTCCGGGTGCTGGAATGGCGCCGACCTTCCAGCGGGTAGCATGATCGTCCGTCACGGTCATGACGTCACCGTCGGGGAAAACCGTCGCAAAATTAAGTCGTCCGCCATCGACGATTCGACGCACTTCGCGCGCCTCACCCCGCTCGCCGGCGGCGACGATCCGAACGACGTCGCTGTCACGAAACATCACGGCGTCGCCGACGAAATGGAGCGATTGGTCAAGTCCCGAGTGAAACATCATTCGCCACGCCAGCGTCAATTCTTGTCCCCCGCTCGACAAAGCCATCTCGATCGTGCCGCTGCCGAGGTCGTCGTTGGGGGTGCCGCTCTTGACGGCCAGCGCGCTGCCGTCGTGATTGAGCGCGATCTCGCCGGCCGCGCCGGCAAGGATCAGATGCCCGCACAACCTGCCGGTCGGAACCTCGAAGAGCCAGACATCGCCGCCCGCATTCGACGTTGAGGCGACCGCCAGCACCCTGCCGTCTTCGCTGAAGGTAAGCAGCTGAATCGTCGGAGGCGTGCCTGAACCGTTGCCGACGGTGACAGGTTCACCGATCCGCTCGCCGCTCGTACGATCGCGAAACTCGAACACCACAGCACTGACAACCACGGCATTCGCCAGAGGCCCGCCGGCGATAAGACCGGCTATCGTTTGTCCCCTCCCGGCAGGAATCGCGGCAGGCGTGATGGCGCCGGTACCGAGATCGATGAAAAGACCCCGTGGTATGTCGTGATTGGAGCACTTGACCGCCACTGCTGTGGGCGTCATTGAATCGAGGAAGATCTTGTTGCAGTCCGGAGTTGCGAGTCTTGCGCCGCCGGTCGAGAGATCGATGAACTCAACGACGTTCGATTCGCTCTTGTTGAGAACGAGCGTTCGACCGTCCTGTAGCTGCATCTTGTCCTCGAAGTCGATCCCAAATCGGGACACGAACCGCGGACGGAGCGACCGCGCGACGGAGGCGAGTTGCAACGCCGACGGCGTCGCGCCTCGCCGCAACGACTCCGCGACCATCAGCAGAACATCATCGACCGGCGTCATGCCCCGCTGCCACGCGGTCGTCGCCAGATTGGCCAGTCGGAGCGCCGCTGCCGCGCTCTGCTGCCGCTGTACTTCGCGCGACGCGCGATCGACTTGCCGCCACGCCACGGCGACCACGCCGATTGTCACGATGATGATCGACGCCGCGATGGCCAGCAGGCGGTTCGTCCGCGTCCAGTACTTTCGCGTCTGTTCCACGCTTCGCCGTACGCCCGGCGAGGGCCGATGCTTCGCGAACGCCTCGGGCGACTCTTTGGCGATGGACAGTCCCTGGAAGCTCTCCTTCCACGAACATCGATCTAGCGCGCCGGCATCGATGACCAGAATCGGCCGTTTTGTCAGGGCGAAGAGCTCCACCTCTTCGCGTACTTTCGAGGTTTCTCGTGTCGCGTCATCCGACACGATCACGATCAGCATCGAGGCCTTCTTCAAATGCCGCAGCACCTTGTCCGAGATCTGCTCTCCCGCCTTGCTGCCGACGCGGTCGACGTACACCGCATACCGCTTCGACAACCGGGCCACGAGCGCCAGCGCGTATTCACCCGCGTCGGCATGCGCGTACGAGATGAAGATGTCGTCGCCGAAGAGTCTCATCGAAACTCCGCTACTGCCCCGGCAAATCCTGCTGCAGCATTTCGAGCCGGTCGCGATGCGTTTGATGCGAGACGATGCAGACGCGGATCACGAAAGGATGATACACGGCAGGCCTCCGTTTTTCTCTCCAAGCTAAAGTAGGGTACCAAAGCGCTGAAATACGGTCGCTGCGAACCAACGGCCCGAGACTGGCCCTTCCGGGGCGCCAGCTGCTTTGTTTTCTTGCGCAAACGGGCCGGAGCGGGCAGCAGGAACGAGCGTAGCGGGGTCGAGG